>NZ_VPDK01000018.1:0-66588 GCF_013417725.1 Acinetobacter sp. YH12233 | reverse complement strand
TACTTCATGTACAACCATCATTTTAAAGGCGAAGCTATAATCACGTTGTGTGCGTTTAACTCGTTGTTCTTGTGCATGTTCCATAAAATAAGTCTCTTAAGGTGTAAACTTATTTCAGGACGGGACAGTTTTTAGAATGAATAAAGCAGGACTTCGGTTCTGCTTTTTTATTGCCTAAATTCAGGTTATGGTTAGATATTCTCTTTCTTTTTTGGCATCTGCTTATGAGCTTTATTATTCGTCCTGCTCAAATTCAAGATCTGGAACATCTACTCCCGATCTACAATGCTGAAATCTTATACGGAACCTCAACCTGGAATAGCACGCCAAAGACAATTCAGGATTTTCAGAACATGCTAAGTGAATTAAGTGCTCAGCAATTTCCTTTATTGGTGGCTGAACATTCAGCATCCAAGCAAATTGCAGGTTATGCGGATTATTCTACTTTTCGGCCCATTCAGGGCTTTAAACACACTGTTGAACATTCTGTCTTTCTTCATGCAGATTTTATTGGGCAAGGTCTGGGCAAAGCCCTGATGCTCAAGCTGATTGAACATGCCCAGCAAAATGCAATCCATGTTATGGTCGGTGCCATTGACCATGAAAATCAGGCATCGATTGCCTTACATGAGAAATTAGGCTTTAAACAAACCGGTTATATGCCGGAAGTTGGACAGAAATTTGGACAATGGCGCGATCTGGTATTAATGCAACTCAACCTGAACTAAACCAAAATATTTTATTTTTTATGTAAAACTTAATATAAACAGGTCAATAATCTGTTAGAAAAATTGCGGATAGATAAAATTTTCTATTAAAACCAGAATAATGTCAGTTGAGTAAAATTATGAATAAATGGCTTATCTTTATCAGTATTCTCCCTCTGAGTA
This sequence comes from Acinetobacter sp. YH12233, assembly GCF_013417725.1. Lineage (NCBI taxonomy): Bacteria > Pseudomonadati > Pseudomonadota > Gammaproteobacteria > Moraxellales > Moraxellaceae > Acinetobacter > Acinetobacter sp. YH12233. Next base: position 65,698 of record NZ_VPDK01000018.1, on the reverse strand, counting down.
GTTTTAGTTTCGCCAATTCAGACTTTGAAACTGAACTCCGATCCGAATGTGCCAAGGTGAAAAGCTATGCCAACTCGGGAAGAAAATTTTATGATCAGAAACAGTATCAAAATGCGCTAGGACAATTTCAACAGCAAGCTTCCTGGTCTGCCTTTTGTGCAATGCATAGTGAAAATAGCGATGTATCTTTTTCCGAAAATGCCATTACCACTGCTTTTAATAATGTCGGCTTAAGCTATTTTAAATCAGGAAAGCCACAATGGGCACGGGCCTGGTTTTCAGTCTTTCCTCAGGCCAAAAGCAGTCAATTTAATTTAAAACAGCTTCCTCCCCCGCAAAAAACTCAAAACTTGGCTGGCATCTATATACAGCATGCTGGCTTTGGTCACTGGAATACCATTCAAGTCAAGCGGATTAAAAATTCTTATCAGATTCATTTTAATGGCTTATATATGGGACTAAATAGCATGATTTATGGTCCAAATATAGGTGAATTTAAAACCACAATGCCTGTTAATAAAAATCAAACGGCCTATCGATCAGATGATTGCAAAATTAACCTCAATTTTGCTTTTGATCCTAAACAGGGGCAGCAGGTGATTTTAAAACAGGACAGTGGCAGTTCAGGTTGTGGCTTTGGACATAATGTCTATGCAGATGGGCATTATTTAAAAGTTGAGTCCTAAATGGAGTTGTTAAAAAAGCCCGCGATTGCGGGCTTTTTAATAGGTATTAGCAGCAAATCAGTTTACACAACGATATCTGCCAGATTACCTTTCTGTTCCAACCAGTCTTTACGGTCACTGGCGCGTTTTTTTGCTAGCAGTTTATCCAGTAAACCTGAAGTCAGGTGCAAATCATCCAGATCCAGTTGCACCAGACGACGAGTATTTGGATCTAAAGTCGTTTCGCGAAGCTGGCTGGCATTCATTTCACCTAAACCTTTGAATCGGGTGATTTGCGGGTTCTTGCTTTTACATTTTTTCAGGATGCCTTCCAGTTCATCTTCATCCAGCGCATAGTGCACATCTTTAGCATCATCAATACGGAATAGTGGTGGCATCGCTACAAACAGATGCCCTTCTTCGACCAGAATCGGGAAGTGTTTTACAAACAGCGCACATAACAAAGTCGCAATATGCAAGCCATCCGAGTCGGCATCAGCAAGAATACAGATCTTGCCATAACGCAGTTCAGACAGGTCATCTGAACCTGGATCGACGCCAATCGCGATTGCAATGTTATGAACTTCCTGAGAGGCCAGCACTTCATCCGAAGAGACTTCCCAGGTATTTAAAATTTTTCCGCGAATCGGCATAATCGCCTGGAAATTCTTGTCCCGTGCCTGCTTGGCTGAACCACCCGCAGAGTCTCCTTCCACAATAAACAGTTCAGACTGATCCAGATCATGTCCGACGCAATCTGACAATTTCCCAGGTAAAGTTGGACCAGCGACAATTTTCTTACGCTCAACTTTCTTGGCCGCTTTTAGACGGCGACCTGCTTTGGAAATCGCCATTTCTGCCAGTTGCATAGCGATGTCTGAATTCTGGTTCAGCCACAGTGCAAACGCATCTTTGGCAATATTCTGTACAATGCCTGAAGCTTCACGGCTGGATAAACGTTCCTTGGTCTGACCAGAGAATTGTGGCTCCTGGAATTTCAGTGACAGGATGTAGTTCACCCCGTCCCAGACATCTTCTGCAGACAGTTTCATATTCCGTGGCAACAGGTTACGCAATTCGCAGAACTCACGCATGGCATCGGTCACGCCAGAACGTAAGCCATTCACGTGAGTACCACCTTGTGCGGTTGGAATCAGGTTGACATATGATTCCTGAATACTTTCTCCACCTTCCACATTCCAGCAGATGGCAAATTCTGCACTGGCACGCTCAGCATCACCTGTCGCCACAAAAGCAGGGGCCGGAATGATTTCACGGTCTTCCAGCTCATCCATCAAATAGTCGACCAGACCATTTTCAAACTGCCAGGTGATCTTTTCATCATTGATCTGGTCGATATAGTTAATTTGCAGACCAGCGGCCAATACTGCTTTGGCTTTTAAATTATGTTTCAAGACTTTAAGTGCAAATTTTGGAGAATCGAAATATTTAGTTTCCGGCCAGAAATGAACAGTTGTCCCTGTGGCACGTTTCGGTGCCTTACCTTCTAACACTTCTAACGGCGCAGTCGGTTCACCATTTTCAAAGGCCATTTTATACAGGTTGCCGTGACGCTGAACTTCAACTTCTACGCGGCTAGAAAGCGCGTTGACGACCGAGATCCCCACCCCGTGCAGACCGCCAGAAAATTGATAATTATCGGTACTGAACTTACCACCGGCATGCAGTTTGGTCAGGATAATTTCAATCCCGCTCTGACCATATTCTGGGTGAATATCGACAGGCATACCACGGCCATTATCTTCAACTGATAATGAACCATCCTTATACACCGTGACCGTGACTTTATTGGCATGTCCCGCGAGTGCCTCATCGACCGCATTATCAATCACTTCCTGCGCCAAGTGGTTTGGACGAGAGGTATCGGTATACATGCCCGGACGACGACGCACCGGATCTAGACCAGATAAAACTTCAAGAGATTGAGCCGTATATTGAGACACGTTATTCGGTTTCCTTTTTTATGCAGTCGGATAAAAACTGTAAGAGCAGCGGAATTTTCTCCGCAAAATCATCCATGCCATGGCTGCCATTGGCCTCGGTCATTAGCAGTGCAGGTGGACGAGCTGAACTATAATAGCGATGTGCTTCACGATAATCCAAAACTTCATCGCCTTGTTGTAACAGCACTAATATTTTGTCTGCATCTTGCGCAGTTGGTAGCGCCATGGCTTCGAGCTGGTCAAGATCTGCGTCATTCAGGCACCAGTTCGGATGAACCTGCAGGGGCAATTCATCATCAAACAGTTCACGAAACAGTTGCCATGGTCGCATTGCCGGATTGATCAGTACAGCCGGCACATGCGCTTGAGCGACCAGATATGTCGCATAGAATCCCCCAAGACTACTGCCGACCAATGCCACCTGATCCATCGACTGGATCAATTTAGAAATCTTCTGAATTGCAGCCATCGGCGGCATGTTCAAATCGGGTAAATGCACCTGAATATCCGGGTACTTGGCACAGTATTGTTCCAATAACTGGCCTTTAATCGAGCTGCTACTACTCTTGAACCCATGCAGGTAAATGATATTCATCGGCAATCAATAAAAAACAAACAAAATGTCAAAATTTAATTTAAAAGTGTGAAATACACTTCATTTTATAACCACTTAACTTAATTGCTTAAATTGTCTGACAAAAAAGCCTTTAATGTTATGCAATTCTCGCTATTTTAAGAGTATTCCGAATAAATTGAGAATCAAGAATACTGAAAAAAGAATTTATACCGTGAAGTGCTCAAAAAAGAAAGATGTCTACGGCTCATATAAAGGATAGGATCAAATGCCAAGTTTAACGCCATTGCATGAAACCTATTGTCGATGGGACCGAACTCCGCTTAGCCAGGCAGATGTCCTGGAAGGCCTGGCACAATTGGTCACCATGCGCTTTAGTGATGTAGTACAGGAGCTGATTAAATCGATTCAGCGTGAAATTTTAATGAGCGTATTCGGGCTGAGTGAAAAAAATTCCAAAACTTTCCAGAATATTCCTTATATCGTACGTCTGTATCAAATGTCTTATGACATGATCTTTCATTATGGCAATACCCTGATCGCGCCTGGACTGCGGCGCATTATTGAAAGATTTCCCAAATTACATAATAAACCCCTTACCCCGACCATGCATTTTATGGTCAGTGCCCTGAACGGGATTATTGGCGATTATCTGCTGAAATATCAGAATCCTCTCGCCTTGCCGATGCTTATTTACGATCATTATGGTTCTCTGCAACAAGGTGAGCTAACCGGACGCATTACCCTATTTGTGCATGGTCTGTGCATGAACCATCTGGACTGGTCAACTCGTAAATACCCGGGTATTGGGGAAAAATTGCTGGCTCAGCGCGACCATAACACCATGCTGTACCTGAACTATAATACCGGACGCCGCATTTCAGCCAATGGCCGCAGTCTGGCCAATACCTTGCAAGATCTGGTCAAACGTAATCCGGGAATTACCAGTATTGATCTGATCGGACACAGTATGGGCGGTCTGGTGTCACGCAGTGCCCTATTCTATGGCAAACAGAATGTCTATGACTGGATCCCGATGGTGGAAAATCTGGTCTGTCTAGGTTCACCGCATCATGGTGCGGTATTGGAACGTTTTGGTTTTAGCTTGCAGGAAAAAATTGGACATTTTCCTTTAGTGAAAATTGTGGGACATGTGGTGAATATTCGCAGTAACGGGATTCTGGACTTACGTCATGGCAGTGTCCGGGATGATGACTGGGAATATAATCCGGTACGGATTGGCTTTATGGACGATAACCGTAAACCTGCACCGATTCCTGCGCATATCGATGCCTATCTGGTGGCAGGTACGATCGAGTTTGAACACCATACCAACAAAACGCTTAATGTGATCGGCGATTATCTGGTCAGTGTCAAAAGTGCCTTGGGCGAACATCCCCATCCGCGTTTTGACCTGAAAGTACCTGATGCGCATAAGGCGATTTTCTATGGCCTAAATCATTTTGAAATTCAGTATCATCCACTGGTTGCTGAACAGATTGTGCGCTGGTTCTATCCAAGTGTGGAAGATGAAGCCTATACGCAAATTCATGAATATGTGACCGATCTGGACAGTATTGAAGGCATTGCCCTGACCTGATCGAAGGTAAAAAATTTGGTTCGCCTCCAAGAGAGTAATAAAAAAAGCCAGTCTGTAGACTGGCTTTTTTTGATTCAGATTTTGAAAATCAGTATTTATCTCTTAGACGTTTGACGGGCGCAGTCTGATATTTGCGGAATAATTGCCACAGGCTGATCAGCAATAAGATACTGAAGAACACCAATGACCAGACCGGTAAAGATTGCCCCAGGAACGTCCAGTCAATGGCGGCACATTCACCTGACCCATTCAGTACCTGCTGTAATACCGATTTCATCGGCAAAGTTTCCAGCCAGTAATCCAGACCTGGGCCACAGCTCGGCACTCGATCTGGGGGCAGACTCTGTAACCAGACATGCCGTGCAGCGACACCGACTGACCATAAGATACTGAGCGAGCCTAAGAAAGCATAACCACGCTTCATGGCATTGGATTTCGGATTATGCAGCAAAGCAATCAGGGAGATAATCCCCAGTCCGATTAATCCGATTCGTTGAAACACACACAATGGGCAAGGATTCAGCCCCTGTCCATGCTCAAGATACAAAGCAAATGCCATCCCGGCAACAGATGCCAAAAACAACACACCACTCACGAAGCGATAACCCCATTGCATGGTTAATCCTCTTATTTATTATCGATATTGGGCTAAATATTCAGTAAAACTGATCGTGTTATCTTGCTCGAGCTGCTGTTGTTGCTGCAATGACTTTTGTGACAATTCATTGAAATATTTAAGTGTTTCTTTGCTTAATCGATGTGATTCATAGAGATTGCTATGCTGATGGGCCAAATGCTGGCCAAATTGCCACATACTGCTATGACTACGAATATCTCCGACAATCAGGGCTGACAAGGTCGCATCAACTTCATCGACACGGATCTGCATCGCTTGCATGGCGTTGCTATATAAATCAGTTTCATAAGCCTGATCGAGCAATTGGGCCAGTGGCTGCATACGTTGCAAATGCAGATTACACCAGTCTTCAATCATATAACGCTGACCATTTTCCATAATCGCAGCGTTATAGGCACGACCACGGTTGACCACTTCTGCCTGATTCTGGTCAATGATTTCCTGTTCTGCATCCAGCAGCGCCGGGCTGTCTTGCAATAAGCAGTACAGTGCCACTACTTCCAGAAAGCCGGCAGTATCTTCATTGATCCCGATCGCGCTATACGGATTGACATCGACAGCACGCAGCTCGACATAGCCAATCCCGCGATTTTGCAAGGCTTGCGATGGAGTTTCACCTTCTTGAGGTACCTGCTTTGGACGCACCAGACTGTAGTATTCATTTTCAATCTGTAGCACATGGTCATTGATCTGAATTGGCTGACCATTGGCATCATCCAGACCCAGACGGGTAAACTGTTTGTATGGTGTTTTAACCGCTTTTTGCAGACCTTCCAGATAATCCTGCAGATTATTGTAGTGAATACCCAGCTGTTTCTGTGCTGAATTCTGGTAGCCAAAACGTCCCATTCGTAATGCAGTTGAATAAGGCGTATATAAAGTACCGCGCACCAGCGGGAATAAGTGGTGATCACGTCCGGTCATAAAACACTGGCAAACGGCTGGACTGGCGCCGACCAGGAAAATCACCAATGGCGTTAAACGAATAAAGTTACGGATCAGCCCCATATAGCGATGGCTGCGATAATCCTGCAGACTTAAAGCGCGCAGCTCTTCATCAGTTTCCTGTTCTTGTAGCGCTATAAAGAGATGATCCGGGAAAGACAGATTATAGTGAACCCCGGAAATGGTCTGCATACGGCGACCATAACGCACGCCTAAACCATGACGATACAGCGTTTTAAATAAGCCAATATTGGAACTGCCATATTGCGCCAACGGAATATTTTCATCCTTGCTGTCGAGCATGCACGGCATGGACATCGGCCAGAGCTTTTCATCATTTTTCAGATGGCGGTGTACAAAGGCATGAATGTCAGTCAGATAGTTGAGGGCTTCAGTAATACTCTCTTTTGGTGGAGTAATAAACTCCATCAAGGCTTCAGAATAATCGGTCGTAATATGCGGATGTGTCAGAGCTGAACCTAAGGCATGAGGATGCGGTTCCTGTGACAGGAAACCATTGCTTTGCATACGCAAGCTCTCACGCTCGATACCGCGCAGCATTCCTTTGATGAGCGACGAATCTACCCATTCCGGTAATACATCATGGGCAGTCGATTCAGGTTGACTCATTACAATCTCGCTTAATGGGGGGTAACTATTAAAATAGAATCATCGGTTTAGCTTAGTATACCGCGATTTCCAGACAGCACATGCTGCCCTGCCTAGTTTTCAAGCAAACCATTGATTTTTAGTTAGGCAAATTTTTAACACAAAGTTTCTCTATAAGACATGTGAAATTTGTGATTTTATTGACAAATAAATGCTAATAAATTGTAAACATTATGAATTATCAAGATATTTTAGACTTCTGGTTTAGTCCTGAGACTCAACCCAACTGGTTTGTCAAAAGTGACCAGTTCGACCAAAGTTTGAAGGAAAAATTTAGCGATATTCTGGAACAGGCGAGTAGAGCTGAACTATGGTCATGGCGTAAGAATGCTGACGGCCGGTTAGCAGAAATCCTTGTTTTGGACCAGTTTTCACGTAACATTTTTCGGGATACGCCGCGTGCTTTTACCCAGGACAGTCTGGCTTTGACACTGGCTCAGGAAGCCATCAGCCAGGATCTGGACAAGCAGCTGAGCCCAGAGCAACGTTCCTTCCTTTATATGCCTTTCATGCATAGCGAATCTAAATTAATCCATGAATTTGCGCTAAAATTATTTCAGCGCCTCGGGAATCCAGAAAACCTCGAATATGAAATCAAGCATAAAATCATTATTGACCGTTTCGGACGCTACCCACATCGCAACCAGATTCTGGGCCGTGAATCCACCGAGGAAGAATTGAGTTTCCTGACCCAGCCAGATAGCAGCTTCTAGAGGTCTGTAACTCGCTGGATCATCCTATCAGGAGAACGAAGATGAAAAAAACCGTCATTGCCCTGACCCTTGCGACGGCAGCCCTGCTTTCTGGCTGTGCAACGACTCCGTCTAAGCTGCTGACCTTTGACCAGCTCGGCCAGTACAGCACCACCCCACTGAACGCCAACACCTACCGCATCAGTTTTCAGGCGCGACCTAATATGAGTTTCGGTACGGCCGAAGAAATCACCCTGCTGAAAGCCGCTCAAACTACGGTACAAAATGGCTTCCAGTTTTTCCAGGTATTGAACGATCCTAGTAACCGTACCCAGCAACCACCGCGTCAGGCAATTGTCTATCCGGCGCCTAGCATCTATCCATACGGCTATTATCGTCCTTATGGTTATTCCCGACGCTATCCGGGATTCTGGCCCGATCCATTCTATGACCAGCCCTATACTGTTACTTTGGATCCTGCTCAAGTGGCTTATACCATTGAGTGCTTTAAAGCCGGTCAGGAGCCGAAAGATGCTTTTGATGCCCGCTTGATTTTAAAATCACTTGGCGCTAAATATGGAGTAAGTCCATCCGGCCAAGTACTACAACCACAGCCGGCCACGTCCCAATAACAGGATGATTTATGCAGAAAGAGCAGCCATCACCGAGCTTACAACGCAGTAAACGTTTTGCGACCATTGCACTGGTCGTTGCAGTACTAGGTTGGCTGGCGCTGATGATTACTGCCAAACTACTGCCTGAATATGTCTGGCTGATTCATATTTTAATGCTCTCTGCTGAGGCGGGTGTAGTCGGTGGTTTGGCAGACTGGTATGCAATTACCGTGCTGTTCCGCAATCCTTTTGGCCGGCTGCCGATTCCAAAATTTTTACGTGACCATACTGAAATTATTCCACGCAATAAAGCCCGGATTGCCGAATCTATGGGTCGTTTTGTGCAGGAAAATTTTCTTTCTCCACAAATTGTGCAGCGCAGCCTGGCCAGTACGGACTTAAGTCTGGCTGCCGGCCGCTGGCTGGCTAATCCGCAGAATAATGCTCAAGTCACACAAGTGATTCAGCAGACCGTACCCAAAGTATTTGAATTTGTCGGGCAGGAACAGATCGCCGGATTTATTCAGAGCAACAGTATGCAATGGGTCAAAAATACCCAGATCAATACCTTGGCCAGCGAAATGTTACGCGCTGTTTTAGAAAATGATTTCCATCAGGATGTGCTGCAACGCGGCCTGGATGTGGTGCATGCTTGGATGACCTCACATCCCGAACAGACTCGTGAGCTGACCCGCACTTTATTCAAGGAAATGGGGGTCTGGAGACTGGCCAAAGGCGCCAGCTGGATCGGCATTGATGTGCAGCAGCGCAGTATCGATTCCGTGATTCAGCGGGTGGAAGCCATGTTGGCAGATCCCGACCATCCTTGGCGGCTTAAAATTGAAGAAACTGCTCAAGAACTGATGCAGCAATTGGCAGATTCTGAAAGTATGGCTAGCCAGCGACTGAATGAAACCAAAGATGCCCTGCTCGACAGCCCGCAAGTACTGAATTTTATCAGTGGTGCAGTGGTCATTTTATGCGATGCCATCAAAGCAGATTTGCAAAAATCGGATTCGGGGATTGCGGAGAATCTGCGAGTCGCCATTCAGCAAGTCGGTGAGAATATTATTTCAAATACCTCAGTACGTGAGTTACTGAATAAACGTCTCAGTGGTATCGCTGTAGACTCAAGTGACCAGTACAGTGAGAAAGTGATTCGTTTTATCAGTGAACGTATTCATGAATGGGATTCGACCGAGATGATCGACAAGATTGAAAATGAAGTCGGTGGTGACCTGCATATGATCCGGGTCAATGGTGTCGTGGTCGGAGCCTGTATTGGTCTGATCCTTGGGATCATCCGCGCTGCAGTCGAGCATCTGATTTAATTGGTTTTTTAGCTAGAGACCCCATCTGTTAGCGAATGCTTTTTACCTTCTAAAACTTCTTTCTTAATTCTCATTGATAGAAAACAATTATTTGGGTGGCTGATTTCCTGACATATCGACCAGCAATCCGGCAAATTTGCGTACAAAAGGCAAAAGCGTTACCACAATTGGAAAAGCAATTGCTCAGGAAATCATCCAGTTATGAAACCAGAGCGCCATAAAGCCTTCAATCCAGCCCAGATTGCGCAGCATGTTGATCATGGAAATAATCCCACTCATCAGGCAGGACAAGATAAAAGGCACAATGACCAAGGCCCATTTGGCTGGAAGTTTGGGAATATTGCCGATGATGGTCGGGCGCTGTTTTGAATCCATGCTGACTCTTTTTATTGTTTCAATCAGGCTAATATAGGCCATTTTGATTGCTGGATGATTCATTTTTTATAGCAAAGTTTGCAACTTATTTATTCTCCTCTTTCTCATGTGATCCTTCATTGATGACCGACCGATGGATAGAAACTATAGGCTGTTAATCGTATATTTTTTATTCCCCATAAATGGTTTTACCTAAAGAGCTGGAAATTTGCTATATTTGCTGTTTTTCTGCGATATCTATTTTCGACTGATTATGAATACGGCAATCCAAGCAGCTCTCGATCATGCAGTGCAAACTTTACAGGCACAAAACGTACTCCCATCTGACTGGAACAATACAAGTAATTTGACGCGTACCAAAGACCGCAGCCACGGTGACTTTGCATCAAATATTGCCATGATCGCGTCTAAAGCTGCGGGTATGAAACCGCGTGATTTAGCAGAAAAAATCCTTGCTGCCCTGCCTGAAGTGGCGGATATCAGCAAGGCAGAAATTGCAGGCCCAGGCTTTATTAACTTCTTTTTAAATGCAGACCAGCGTTTTGCTGTGCTGGATCAGATTCAGGCTCAACAGGCAACGTATGGTCGTACCCAGGCCAATGCGGAAAAACGCGTTCAGGTTGAATTTGTTTCTGCGAACCCGACTTCCAGCCTGCACGTAGGTCATGGTCGTGGCGCTGCTTATGGTATGACTGTCGCAAATCTGCTTGAAGCGACAGGTGCCAAAGTTGACCGTGAATATTATGTCAATGACGCTGGCCGTCAGATGGATATTCTGGCGACTTCAACTTATTTACGTTATTTAGAATTGACGGGTCAGGAACTGGTGTTCCCGAAAAATGCCTATCAAGGTGACTACGTCAAAGAAATCGCACAAAGCATTATTGATAAAGACGGCGATATCTATGTTCGCCCTGTTGCAGACGTTTATAAAGACGTCCCTGAAGATGTACAGTACGCTGCCGAACCAGATGCTGAAGGCAATAAAGTGGTTATTTCAGGCGATAAAGAAAAACACATTGATGGCCTGATCTTTAACTCACAAACCTTATTAAATGAAGGTTACCGCGTCTTCCATCAAGCTGCGTTAAAAGCCATTCTTGATGATATTAAAGATGACCTCGGTGAATTCGGGGTGACTTTCAATCAATGGTTCAGTGAAGCGACTTTAACTGAAAAAATTGATGAAGCGCTACAAACTCTAGATCAGCGTGGCTTCCTGTATGAAAAAGATGGCAACATCTGGTTCAAGTCAACTGAATTTGGTGATGAAAAAGACCGCGTGGTTAAACGCCGTAATGGTCAAACCACTTATTTCGCCTCTGATATTGCGTATCACCTGAACAAATTACAACGTGGCTATACCGATATCATTGATATCTGGGGTTCAGACCACCACGGTTATATCGCACGTGTAAAAGCCGCGATTGATGCTCTGGGCTATGACTCGAAAAAACTGACTGTACTTCTGGTTCAGTTTGTCAGCCTGTGGCGTGGTGGCGAGATGGTACAGATGTCCTCTCGTTCAGGTCAGTTCGTGACTTTACGTGACCTGCGTAAAGAAGTCGGTAATGATGCAGCGCGTTTCTACTATGTCATGCGTAAATCTGAACAGCACATTGACTTCGACCTTGACCTTGCCGTATCTCAAAGCAAGGACAATGCCGTGTATTACATCCAGTATGCGCATGCGCGGATCTGCCGTATGTTAGAAAAGGCAGCCTCTACAGGTGTGAACTTTGATGCAGCCACTGCACGTGGTCTGGCAGCCAAACTTGAGCTGGAAGCGGAGACTGAAATTCTGGCAAAACTGGCAGCTTATCCAGAGATTGTTGTTCGTGCTGCAAACAGCTATGAACCGCATCAGATTGGTAACTACCTGAAAGAGCTGGCTGCGCTGTTCCATGGCTGGTACAACGACAACAAGGTTCTGGGCGATGATGCAGAATTAACTCAGGCACGTTTATTGTTATCTGTAAATGTTCGCCAAGTGCTGCGTAACGGTCTGGAACTGCTTGGTGTATCTGCGCCTGAGTCAATGTAAAGCACTGCTTTTACATTGACTCAAGACGAAGAGCTCTGCTCGAAGTGAGCATGTAAGCAAAACACTGTTTTACATGCTCGCAAGGCGAGAGCTGTGCTTGAAGTAAGCATGCTAGTCATTGCCGTTTATCTGCTGAATAAACATTTTGTAACGTTAGCTATGTGCTTGAAGATGTAGATAAATTAAAATTCTGTGTGATTTGTGATCTAGATAATGACTTTTCTATCATGATCACATAGGATGAAGTTATAGTAGGGGCATAACTGCTGTTATGCCTTTTCTATTTGCCCCGATAAATAAGAGGAAATCCCAAGTGTTTGGAAAAACGCAGCGCGGTGTATCTGAAAGACCGAATAAGCCCAAAAAGCCACTTATTCCTACCTGGCTCGGCACACTCGTGATCATTTTAATCGTGTTAAGTTTTTTAATGGCACTCATGCTGTGGAAGCCATGGGAACCTGTTAAACCTAAAAACCAGGCTACGGCTGAGCATTCTCAAGAAGAAGATACCAATAAAGACTACCGTTTTTATGATCTGTTGCCACAGCAGCAAGTGACACCGATTCCTGAAAAGGCGGTTCCTGAAGCAAAAAATCAGGAAGCAGTGGTGATTGTAGAGGCACCAAGACCTGAAGTTGATGAATCAGAAACAGCAACTGAGCCAGGTCTGGATGCGCCCGAAGCCCCAACTCCTGCTTCTGCAAGCTATATTTTACAAGTTCGTAGTTTTGATGACCCGGATCAGGCAGATGCCCGCCGTGCAGAAATTATTCTCAACGGTTTATCTGCAGATGTAGTCCGCAGCGTGGAAAATGGTAAGGTTTGGTATCGTGTCGTGTCTGGACCTTATGATTCAGCAGAATCTGCGATTATTGCACAGCAAACCTTACAGCATAGTGGTATCGATTCGATCGTGGTCAAACGATAAGGTTCAAATATAAAAAGCGCCAGATGGCGCTTTTTTTCCCTCTCCTAAAAGGAGAGAAAATCTCCCCCTTTAATAAAAGGGGAATGAGGGGGATTTACTTATTCTGAGTCAGCAAATATTTAATCCCTCCAACCTCCCTTTAAAAAAGGGAGGCTTTGGGAACTTAAATAGTGTGACCTAGCGCCTCACCCATCAATACGGTTGAATTGGCTTTAAACTTCTCATCCCATTGCATCTTGTTTTCTTCAAACAGAATAACAGCGGTTGAACCTAGGTAAAAACGGCCCAGCTCGGCACCTTTTTCTAAGAAAAGATTATGCTGGTTTAGCTCAATACGGCCAGAGGGTTTTACTTTGCCAGTCGCTACAGTTTCAATGCTAGCCACAATCATCGCGCCAACTAGAACCACTGCCATACGACCAAGTTCGGTATCAAACAGACATACCATACGTTCATTACGGGCAAACAGGCCCGGAATATTTTCGGCTGTGGTCTGGTTGACCGAGAACAGTTCACCCGGCACATATAAGGTTTCTGTTAGAGTTCCGGCGAATGGCATATGAACACGGTGATAGTCACGTGGTGACAGATACACTGTCGCAAACTCACCATTCTTGAATGGTTCTGCCAGTTGCGGATCAGCAATCAGGTTTTCAACCGTAAACTTCTGACCTTTGGCTTGGAACACATCGCCATTTTCAATTTTACCCAGTTGGGAAATCGCACCATCTGCCGGAGACACAATCGCGGTTGAATCAGCATCAACTGCACGCACCCCGGTTCTTAATCCACGGGTAAAGAAATCATTAAATGATTTGAATTTTAAGGCATTGGTCTGCTCGGCAATCGACATATCAATCCCGTATTTGGTCTTGAACGCTGCGATCACGGCTGTTTTTACAATCGGATTTTCGCTGGCTGCAATTTTTCCCACCACACGGGACAGGCGATGCTGTGGCACCACTTTTTGGGCCTGGATAAACAGTTGTTGTTTTAGACGCGATGTGATGCTCAAGATGGCACCTCTCCTGTAGCGATTGGACTATCGAGGCGGTTGCCCCATTCACTCCACGCACCATCATAGGCTCGAATATTCCAGCCGAATAAGCGACCCAGAATATAAGCCAGACCTGAACGGTGATGGGACTGACAATACACCACAACCGGCTGATCCAGATCAAATCCCAGTTGTTCCAGACGCTGCTGAGTACGTGGTAAAGGATGTAATTTTAAATGATTTTGCCGGTTAAGGGCAGTACTCCACTCAAAATGACGTGCGCCCGGGATGTGACCACCGCGTCGCGCGGCCAAACGAAGGCCGGTATATTCATCTTCTGTACGGCAATCCCATACCTGAATATTTTCATTTTCAATGAGTTGTTTTAGTTCATTATAATCGATCTGAAATTCAGCCTTTCTTTCAAGATTAACCGGAACCAGATGATCGACAGGTGTAAACGTTTCCTGATCTGATGAAGTCGGTAGTCCTGCACCCAGCCAGGCATGGATACCGCCATTGAGTAAACTGGTATTTTCAAAGCTCAAACAATGCAGGTTCCAGAGCAGACGCCCTGCCCACGCACCGCCTTCATCATCATAAGCCACGACATGATGGTCAGGAGAAATGTTCAGGTAACGAATTAAAGCTTCCAGCCCTTCCGCATCCGGTAACAGGCCCATGGCTGTTTCCTCCTGACGAACCAGCAGCTTGGGTTGCAGATGTAAGGCATGTGGAATATGCAATTGTTCATAAACCGACGCCCGGCTTAAATCAACAATTCGAAGTTTTTCGTGTCCCAAATGTGGAACCAAATCTTCTGCTTCAATCAGCAGACCAAAGTCAAAGGCGGAAGCTGTCATCTTAGTAGTTGTCATTGCGGTCAAATCCTTTTGATCTTAGCACAGCTCATTTTTTCAATTATGTTGTTTTTATCTAGATCCTTAGCATAATTTTAGCTAAAGCTAATTCAAGAAAGACCATCCTCTAAGAAAAAACCGCCTCATGATTGAAGCGGTTTTTTGAATAAAGCAGATATTCTTAGGCAGGTTCTGAGATATTGAATACCTGACGCAAATATGCCAGGAAGGTATCATTATCCGTCATGGTTTTACCTGGGCTATCGGAGATTTTCGCCACGGATTGACGGTTACATTCCACCAGTTTCAATACGATATTTAGCGGTGTCTGCCCCATATCATTGGTCAGATTGGTGCCGATCCCGAAACTGACCTGAAAGCGATCTTTAAAGTATTGATGTAATTTCCAGGCTTTTTCCAGATTCAGACCATCACTAAAAGTCAGCATCTTGGTCTTACTGTCAATTTTCAGCTTTTTATAATGTGCATAAGCTTTGTCACCCCATTCATACGGGTCGCCACTGTCATGACGCAAGCCATCAAACAGTTTCGCAAAGTACAGGTCGAAGTCACGTAAGAAGGCATCCATCCCGACGACATCAGTCAGGGCAATTCCCAAATCACCACGGTATTCTTGTACCCAGGTTTCCAGGGCTGCTTTCTGGAAATTACGCAGACGCACATCCAAGGCCTGAAAAGCTTGCAGAAATTCATGCGCCATGGTGCCAATCGGGGTAATGCCCAACTCTTTGGCTAAATACACATTACTGGTCCCACGGAACACGTGCGGTGCAGCTTTATTAAATTCTTCGACGACATGCTTTTGCCAGTCAAAACTATAACGACGACGGGTACCAAAGTCTGACACCAGGAATGGTGGATCATTCGGGTTCTGCTCGGCATCATACTGTTTTAAAAGCTCAATTTTAGCTTTTAAACGACGCTCACCTTCAGCCCGGACTTCGGGTGTACGAATGCGGCTAAAATACAGTTCATTGACAATGGCCAGTACAAAGATTTCAAACATCATTGCCTGAACCATAGGGCCTTCAATAGTAATATCCAGACGGCCTTCATTGTCGATGGTGGCCTTAATAAAACGGCGTTTAAGCTGGAATAGTTCCAGATAATCCACAAAATCGCTTTTGATAAAACGCAGGCTGCGTAAATATTGTAATTCGTCTTCTTTAAATTTGAGCTGACACAGCAAATCCAGTTGGTGATTCAAATCATCCAGAATATCCGTCAGCGGATATTCCGTATCTTCCAGGTTGCGACAACGGAAATGATAAACACTATGCGTTTGTGGAAACTTGTGTAATACCACTTGTAGCATGGTGAATTTATACAAGTCAGTATCTAACAAAGAGTGGATAATTGGAGCCATAACTAAGGGAAATATCGCTGTGCTTATCCCGCATTAAAGCATAAAAGTTTAGGCAATATTGCAGGATTTACGTACAGCTAGCTGAATTATCGACAAAAGTTCAAGAAAATAAACTGCTTCCTGCTCGGTTATTTGACTGCTTTCAGCCCGTTTTCCTGTTCCTTGATAATTTTCTGTAGCTGCTTTTCCTGACCGATCACCTTGGCAAATTCAGCTGTGGTTTTTTGCCCGGTTTTCTTGGCTTGGGCATCACAGTCGACCTGACGCAGCTGTTTGGCAATGGAGAATTCCATTTTAAACAAGGCGCCCATCAAGGCGGTATTGCCACGGTTGTCCCGGGCGCAGCGGTCTGCCCCTTTGGCCAGTAAGGTGGTCACAATATCCTGATGGCCATAATACGTCGCCATCATCAACGGGGTATAACCATCTTGATTACGTACATCGACTGGAAAGCCGTGTTTTAAAAATTCATTGATCACTTCGCTATTGCCGATTTTAGCGGCAGCAAAAAACAGATCGATCAATTCCTGTTGTGAGGTCATCTGAACGTTAGCCGCAGCTTTTGCAGGGGAGACATTCTTCACTTCAGCAGCAGTTGCGAATGCGGAGCTAAAAGCAAGAATACTGGCTAAAAATGCGTGTGGCAGAACTTTCATGATGAACTCCAACAGAAATCGAAAGGAAAATTTAAGTCTTGAAAGACTCAATTGACCTGAGATGAAATAAAAAACGGAGTGCCTGTAAAACTCCCCCTAGGGTGCAGGAAAGGTTTGGAGTATTACAGGACTTTTTGGAGGTGATGCGCTATGCCCTAGTCACCAGTTCCTCAAGACCAATCGGAATTAGTCTTTTAATTTTGCAGCTTTGGCCTTAACGATGGCGATGTCGCCATTTACAGCTTTGGTCATACGCATACCGTAGTCCGCATCTGCCTTATAGAAGTAAGACAACATAATGTGCTTGGTTTCTGAATCTTTGACATTGCCCAGGTCAGCCGCCAGGTTCATGATCAGGTCATCTTTCTCTTTGGCAGTATAAGAGCGGTAAAGTTCACCGGCTTGCTTGAAGTTTTGCTCTTTGGTACCGATCTGCTGAACATGACCAGTCAATGGAGTTTCAACTGCACGCGCTTTTTCAGTCGCCGGTTTAGGCTCTTTACGGCTTGGCTCGTAGTTCACATCAGAGTCACGTTCAGACACATTCATGTGACCTTCCTGGTTGTTGTTGTTCACATTCACCACAGGACGGTTGACCGGAATTTGCTGATGGTTCACACCTAGACGGTACATTTGTGTATCTGAATAAGAGAAGATACGGCCTTGAAGCAAACGGTCTTCAGATGGTTCGATACCTGGTACCAGATTACCTGGTGCAAATGCAGCCTGTTCAGTTTCATTGAAGAAGTTCTTCGGCATACGGTTCAGCGTCAATGTACCGACTTTTACTTCTGGAACCAGATTGGTTGGCCAGATTTTGGTTGGATCTAGCGGATCGAAATCAAAGCTGTTCAGATCTTTAGGATCAAGCACCTGAATATATAGATCCCATTTCGGGAAATTACCTGCATAGATGTTGTTATAAAGATCATTGGTCAAGTGATTGAAATCTTTACCTTGTTGAACAGCCGCTTCTTTGACGTTCAGGCCCTTAACACCCTGTTTAGAGCGGAAGTTGAATTTTACGTACTTGTATTCGCCTTTGTCGTTATACAGTTTGTAGGCATGTACACCGAAACCATCCTGTTCGCGGTAGCTGGTTGGGACACCTTGCTTGCCATAAACATAAGTCAGCATGTTGGTTGCCCAAGGCTGGCTAGACAAGAAGTCAAACACACGGTTGGCATCTTGTACATTTGTGACCGGGCTTGGTTTCATCGCGTGGATGAAATCCGGGAATTTAATCGCATCACGGATAAAGAAGACTGGCGTCTGGTTACCGACCAAGTCCCAGTTACCTTCCTGAGTATAGAATTTGATGGCGAAACCGTGCGGGTCACGTAGAGTTTCTGGTGAACCTTTACCATGAATGACGGTAGACATGCGCACAAAAACTGGAGTTTTGGTACCTGCCTTGAATAAAGAAGCAATTGTTAAATCAGACAGATCTTTCGTAGTAACGAATTCACCATAAGCACCTGTACCACGTGCGTGAACCACACGTTCAGGAATGCGCTCACGGCCAAAACGTTGCAGTTTTTGAACCAGTTGTACATCTTGCAACAAAGTTGGACCTTGTGGACCCGCAGTGATCGAGTTCTGGTTATCACCGACAGGTGCCCCGTTATCTTTGGTTAATGGCGCAGCTTGTGCAGCTGTCACCGTTGCAAGCATTGCAACAAGTAATGAGCGCTTAAACATTTCTAAATCTCTCAATTTAATACCTTTCCTGCATGCAGCTAAGATACTTGAGAGCAAAAAATAGATAAAACAGATAATTTTTATTATTATGATCGTGTTTTTAGATAACTTAAAATATTATCAATGATAATCAATAAATTAAGCCCATTTTTTAGACATTAACTTAATAATAGATGAGTCTGATCTTGCTACAATGGCGGCAATTTTGAATCTGACTGAAATTGATTATGCGTGCATTATTACAACGGGTACTCGAAGCCAAAGTCGTGGTCGATGGTGAAACCACCGGAGAAATTGGCAAAGGTATTCTGGTTTTTCTGGGCTTAGGTAAAGAAGATAATCTGGAAAAAGGCAAAAAACTGATTGATAAAATATTGAAATATCGCTTCTTTGATGATGAGCAAGGCAAGATGGGCTGGAATATCAGTCAAGCCAATGGCGGTTTACTGCTGGTGTCCCAATTTACCTTGATGGCGCAAACCCAAAAAGGCTTACGTCCAGATTTTGGTCCAGCCATGCCGCCAAGCGATGCCAAGGCCTTATATGAACAGTTGGTTGAATATGCGCAAAGCCAGTTCGAAAATGTACAAACCGGTATTTTTGCGGCCGATATGAAAGTGCATCTGGTCAATGATGGACCGGTAACGTTTAATCTGGAAGTTGAATAAACCGTCATTGTTTCAGAATGAAAAAAAGCCCTCTAAATGAGGGCTTTTATATGATAATCCTCCCCTAACCCCTCCTTTAATTAAAGGAGGAGGATTAGGAGTTATTTGCCAGTTTTCTCTTTAATAAACTGACGTGCCATTTTCACTTTATCTTTGACCGGTTTTGGCAGTTTAGGCGGAATCATTTTCGCAACCTGGTTAAACCAGACTAGCAGACCAAAATCACCTTCCATTTTAATCGTGCCACTTTGCATACCGGTCATGAATGCAGTCGGATCACCTTTAAGCAACGTTTTTACACCCTGTTCACTATCAGCAAATTGCAGCACAAAATCAGCTTTCTCTGCATCACCTGAAACGGTATCGATATGACCATTATTCACAACGATTTGACGTGCCATTCCCTCATCTGTTCCGATCTGGATACGGAACTGGCGTTCATGTACCAATTCAATAAATTTCGGGCTGGTGCGTGCTAACTGCTTCATACGTAATGCAAGACCTGCGACCAGCAAATCAAGTGGATCGGTACTGAGGTCAACCAGAGGAAGTTTGAGCACAGGAATGGAGGACAGTTTCATGGAATTATGCCTATTCTAATTGTACGAAAATTGACAAATATCCTAGCATAGATCAAAGCTAGGCAGATGCAGGACTTTGTATCATATTTCTAAACGAAAAATGCACCCGCAGGTGCATTATTTCGCTGATATTAGAGAACTTAACGGCTCGATAGCTGCTGCTGGTCATCTTCATACACTGGTGTATGTTCGATATAACGGCGTTTAGCCAAAGCACGCTCTGCACGTCGATCTTCACGCAATAACAGTAAGGTCACTACGACCATCACGGCCGTTAAAGCTGTCAGATAGCTATATGTCATCGGGAGCTCAAACAAGGCTTGAGTACCTACTCGAATCACTTCGATCAGGCCCCAGGCCAGCATTCCCGCAGCCATAAAACTTAACCAGCGACGATAAGGCGAGAAGAAAACAGCAAGCACAGCCGCGGCGACTAAACTAAAGCCTACGAGAGTTGCTAGATTCGCTGTTACCATATAAACCCCTCCATCCAAAAGAATAGTGTGTATGCTTGATATTGCAACCGTACTACCTATTGAATTTCGTTAAATCAATAAAATGGAATGTGTTGATTTGTATCTCTATGCATGCATTATGCTGAGTTTTTTGCATAAAAAAAGTCCTGCTTCCTCCCCTTACGACATACTCTGTCGCGATATTATTTTGTCATTACATTTTTTATTTTCACAGTATTTGTGGATCAATTGCTGCGTCGATGTTGGCGTGTCATTACAAAATCATATGCCCTTTCATCGACTTAAAAAAAATATTTTCCTTTTAAGATGATCGGGGTATTTATAGACAAGCTGCGCCGTCCCTCGATAAAAGTTAAGCTAAAAATATAAAAAAATGCGACCCTAAGGCCGCGTTGGATTTTACCGCAAAGCTATGTATTACGCGCGGCTCAGATCCTTATCATGTACACCGAGCAGGTAGAGCACGCCATCCAGCCCTACACTGGAAATGGCCTGATTGGCATTCTGACGAACCAAAGGTTTGGCACGGAAAGCCACCCCTAGACCCGCAATTGAAAGCATTGGCAGGTCATTGGCACCATCACCCACAGCGATGGTCTGCTCCAGAGAAATTCCCATATTGTCGGCAATTTCACGGAGCAATAAAGCCTTGCGTGCGCCATCCACAATATGACCTTTGACTTCGCCTGTCACCACGCCATTCTGCACATCCAGAATGTTGGCATGAACTTCATCAATTCCTAGTTTGACTTGCAGATATTCTGCAAAATACTGGAATCCGCCAGACAGAATCGCAGTACGGTAGCCTAGTGCTTTCAGGGTTGAAATCAGACGTTCTGCACCTTCAGTCACGGTCAGGCGTTCTGCAATTTTTGGCAATACCGATGCATCCATGCCTTTTAATAAAGCAACACGAGCACGGAAACTTTGCTGGAAGTCCAGCTCGCCCTGCATCGCGCGTTCAGTAATTTCAGAGACTTGAATACCGACACCTGCTTCGATCGCCAGCTCATCAATCACTTCCTGCTCGATCAGGGTCGAGTCCATGTCAAAGCAGACCAGACGGCGATTACGGCGGTAAGCATTATCTTCTTGTACTGCCACATCGACATTCAGGTTATTCGACAGGCTTAAGCAGGCTGCACGCATGGCTGCTGCATCCAGCATCTGACCTTTAAGACCAAACTGTACACAGGCACGTTTAGGGCCAGTATTGGAACCATCCAGCTCAGGACGGCCAGAAAGACGGGTCACGGTTTCAATATTGAAGCCCTGACTCGACACAATCTGGGTCACGGCTTGCAGATGAGAGGCATTTAATTCCGGGGCCAATGCCGTTACGATATAACGCGTGCGGCCGCCCTCTTTTACCCACTGTTCATATTCAGCAGCAGAGATTGGTTTAAAGCGCACTGTTAACCCGATATCATGTGCTAGAATCAGGATTTCCTTCATGGCTAATGCTGTTGCAGTTTGGTCATCAGACGATACAACAATACCTAAGGTCAGTTGATTATGAATGACCGCTTGCCCCACATCTAGAATCTGTAAGGAATGAGCGGACAAAACCTGCATTAATCGTGTAAATTGATTAGGCTGGTCGGGTCCTAAGAATGATATAAGAATGATTTCTCGCATGAATTGACTCGGGTCTGAGCTACAACTATTGTTAGAATCATAATCGAAATTGAACAGAATTGCCTTGGAAGTTTACGTTGAATGCGCCTAGACAAGGGCTATTTGCTAGCCTACTGATTGTAAGTTTTGCTCTGCATACCTTTTTACTGGTATTGGCAACGACTCACCAACTGAATGATAACCGTGCCAACCAGGGACAGCTCATGACGAGTCAACTGGTCACAGACAGCCTGGCGGAGCTTGAACCGGCGAACCGCGTTTCTCTGGCACTTCTGGCCAACCGTTATGCGACTAACCCAAGCGTTGCTTCAATTCGCATCCTGGATGCGAATGGTCAGGTTTTAGCCACTGGTGGGCTGACCAAGACCCGTGATGGGGAAGTTTTTGTCCGTGATGCCCTGCAAAACGAGAAAAAAGTCGGTGTGATTGAAATCACCCTGATTGAGCCAAGTATTGGTGAAATTCTCCGGACTCAATGGCTTGCCATTCTGTTCTCTTTCATTATTCATGGTCTGCTTTGGGTCGGTTATCGTGCCGTGGCGCGTCCAAGCCGTACCGAGTATCTGGCACGTATCAATAATGAATCGCGACTGAAATTCGAGATTCAGACTTTGACTCAGGCACTGGAACAGGAAAAGCATAATGCCGCCCTCGCCATTGCCCAGGCACAGCAAGCTCTGAAAAACAAACCGAAAGAAAAAGACAGCAAACCGGTGGTACTGGATACCGATAGCCTGAGCTTGAACATTCAGTTCTATGATCCAAAACAGTTGCTGGATAGTGTGAATAAAACGGTATCGGTTCCTTATTTCAATTTGTGCCAGATTTTCCTGAACAAAGCCACTGAACTGTGCATCCAGCACTACAAACTGAACAGCACGGATATTTGTACCTTGCACAAGTTTGATGAAAAAGGTGCCAGTATCAGTATTGCGGCAGAGAAGCCAGATGCCCTCGCCTGTCTGACCATGATCAGTTCAGTATTCCAGTTGCTTTCAGAAGTCCTGTATAAGCGTTATCGCGAAGAAAAACGTTTTGTCCTGCAGACACGTAGTGCGATTTCTTCAGCTGTTGAAGAAATGCAGCTCAATTCAGTTCAAGCCGCAGAACGTCTGGTTCAGCAACTGGTCGCTAAGGAAAGTGCACTGCATGTTCCTAATGCCCTGTTGAAACAAATCGCGGACCACTTTGAGCTGGTCAGCATGCCAAATCCAACCAATGTCCTGACCCGTCACGCTTTTGTGGTGAATGGGATGGATGCTGAAAGCGCCGAGCTGGCACAGACTTTTAGAACCGAAATTCTAAAATCCAAACAATCCAAAGCCTCATAAATATCCCTGAATGTTGCAATTAAAAAAAGCCGGATCCAATATCCGGCTTTTTGATGGATACAAAACAAATACGCCAGCGTGTCTTGGACTACCCTTTAAATTTTTAACTGTTTTTGTTCCAGCAGATATTGCTGGGCATTATAAGGCTGGGCCGGATCCTGACAGGGGACTTTATGCCATTGACCATCGGCATCTAATTCCCATGCATTTTGACAATCTTTTAAATAGCTGATCAGGCCATCTTTATAAATCCGTTTTTTCAGCTCTGGATCCAGCACCGGGAAACAGGTTTCGACCCTGGAAAACAGGTTGCGCCCCATCCAGTCGGCACTGGCACAATACAGTTTCTTGGCGCCGCCATGTTCAAAATAATAAACCCGGGTATGTTCCAGGAAACGTCCAACGATTGAACGGACCTGGATATTTTCTGACATGCCGGTGACTTGTGGAATCAGGCAGCAGATTGAACGCACAATGAGGTCAATTTTCACCCCGGCCTGTGACGCCTGATAGAGGGCAGCAATCAATTGCGGTTCAGTCAACGCATTCACTTTGATGATGATATGCGCGGCTTTTCCAGCTAGGGCAAATGCCTTTTCCTGCTCAATCAGTTTCAGCAGTTCGCTATGCAGGGTAAACGGTGCATGCAGCAAGGCTTTCAGTTTGGCCATTTTGCCCATGCCGGTCAGTTCCTGGAACATGCGGTGCACATCTTCACAGATATCCGGCTGTGTGGTCATCAGGCCGTAATCGGTATACATACGGGCATTCCCGGCATGATAGTTTCCGGTACCTAGATGCGCATAACGCAGTAGTTCCTGATTTTCACGCCGGACGATCAGAATCATTTTGGCATGGGTCTTATAACCGACGATGCCATAGACCACAACTGCCCCGGCTTCTTGCAGGATATTGGCCACCATAATATTGGATTCTTCATCGAAACGCGCCCGCAATTCAATCACGGCCGTGACTTCCTTGCCATTCCGTGCGGCTTCTGCCAGCACCTGAACAATTTCCGAATCCGGACCACTGCGATATAGCGTCTGCTTGATCGCCAGCACCGCCGGGTCCTTGGCCGCTTCGCGCAGTAAAGTAATCACCGGCTGGAATGAATCAAAAGGATGATGCAGCAGCACATCCTGTGCCTTTAAAATTTCAAAAATACTTTTCTGTTTACGGAAAATTTTCGGAATGACCGGACTAAAATGCGGATACTTTAATTCCGGACGCTCAAAGCTGGTACTCAGGCGGGACAAATTGATCGGTCCATCAATCCGGTACAGCTCCTGTTCCGTCAGATCAAATTCATCCAGCAAATAGTCGATGATGTTCTGTGGAGAGTCATTTTCAATTTCCAGACGTACTGCACGACCAAAGCGGCGCGAACACAGTTCATCTTTTAAAGCCACTGCCAGATCGTCAACATCTTCCGACAATACCAGATCGGCATTGCGGGTAACCCGAAAGGCATAACATCCGGTCGCTTTCATGCCGGGAAACAAATCACTGATATGCTGCTGGATGATCGCAGTCAGAAAGATCTGGGTGGTATTGTTTCCGGTGACATCTTCCGGAATTTTAATCAGGCAGGGTAAGGAACGTGGTGCCGGCACAATTGCCATCTCGATTTCACGGCCAAAGGCATCTTTACCTTCCAAGCTGATAATAAAGTTCAGACTTTTATTTACCAAACGTGGAAAAGGATGTGAAGGATCTAGACTGATCGGGGTCAGTACCGGTTGCACTTCTTTGGCAAAAAAGGCTGCAATCCAGGCCTTATGTTTTTCCAGAAGATCCTGGTATTGAAGAAACTGAATCCCCTGCGCCTGGAGTTCAGGCAAAATTGCATGATTCAGAACCTCATACTGTTTGTTCACTGTGGCATGAATGGACTGGGACAGTTCTTGTAGAATCAGCTCGGTGGGTACAGCATCAGGCGTCCGGGTAGTCGCATTCAGATCTTGCTGTTTCATCAGCCCGGCAATCCTGATTTCAAAAAACTCATCCAGGTTACGGGAAAAAATAATCAGGAAGTTTAAGCGCTCTAAAATCGGTAAATTCGGATCGAGTGCTTGTGCCAAGACACGACGCTGAAATTCAAATAAGGAAAGTTCCCGATTAAAATAGGTCGCTGACGAATGCTGAAATTGTTCCATGCCCTCTCAATGCTGCTGATTACAGTCTGTTGTTTCACATCATTGAGGGGCGATCTTAGGCAGACTTCATGACACTTATGTTACAAAGCTCGATAAATCCATATAAATTAATATTTTAATTTTTCACCGTATAAAAAATCATGCTATGGCTCGTTAGGCGCCGTCATCAAACTGCAATTAAGTGTCCGTTTTTTCAGTTTGTCTGCCAGCCCAATAAGTGGCTAAAGCAGGTCCTGAAATATTATGCCACAGGCTGAAAATGGCGCTTGGCAAAGCCGTCATTGGAGATGCAGCAAAATGGGTCGCCGCCAAGGCCACACCCAGACCAGAATTCTGCATCCCCACTTCAATGGATACTGCACGACAGTCAATTTCTGCCAAGTGAAATATGCGACTGGCCCAATAACCCAATAAATAGCCCATTCCATTGTGTAAAGCCACAAGACCCAAAATCATTAAACCAGATTCCAGAATATGGGTTTTACTGCCGGCAATAATTGCCGCCACAATTGCAACAATGGCGATCACTGAAATTACTGGCATTACTTGGATATAGCCTTCTACCTTGGTTTTTAGAAGGGCGCGGATAATCAAACCTAAAATGATTGGAAACAGCACCACTTGCAGAATCGAAATCAGCATGGACAAGGCATTAATTTCAATCCATTGGCTGGCCAACACATAGAAAATGGCCGGAGTTAAAATGGGCGCCAGTAAAGTCGAAACCGAGGTACAGGCAACAGACAAGGCGGTATTGCCCTTGGCCATATAGGTAATCACATTGGATGCGGTTCCACCCGGACAGCAACCCACCAGAATTACACCAATCGCAATTTCAGCCGGAAGCTGGAATAGCTGACAGAGCAAAAAGGCTAACCCTGGCATCACCATAAACTGAGCCACGACCCCAATCGCGACGGCCTTAGGACTTTGCAAGATACTTTTAAAATCGCCTGGCGTCATGGTCATACCCATGCCAAACATGATCAGACCCAACATCCAGGGAATGTATGCACGTAACCAGACGAAAAGATCCGGCAGCATCAGAGCAATGGCTGAAAATAGAATGACCCACAGAGCAAAGGTCTTTTGGACAAACTGGCTAAATTGAAGAAGTGCTGACATGGGGAAATCCAAGTGTCATGAAAAAGAAATCAAGGCATCTGTGGATGCCTCAAAGTAAACCAACCATTGCATAATGGCAAATGGCCCTAATCACCTTAAGTCAGCGCTTAGGCTGCATTAATAATATCTTTCAGATAAATCCGTTTTACGCCCTGTGCCAGCATGTCCTGCCAGGCATGTTGTAGCGAACCATTCAGGTCTATGCCTTTGGTAGCATCCGCAATGACATAGGCCTTAAAGCCGAGTTTACAGGCATCCATCGCGGTCCAGGCCACACAAAAATCGGTCGCGATACCCACGATAAACACGGTATCAATGCCACGCTCCCGTAAATAGCCGGCCAGACCGGTACTGGTTTTTTGATCAGCTTCCATAAAGGCGGAGTAACTGTCGATATTTTGATGAAAGCCTTTGCGGATAATCAGTTGGGCTTGCGGAAGGTTCAACTCCGGATGAAATTCAGCATCCTCAGTCCCTTGTACACAATGACTCGGCCAGAGGACTTGAAAACCATAATCCAGCTGAATCGTGTCGTAGGCTGCTTGGGCAGGATGATTGTCTGCAAAGGAAATATGCTCTGCCGGATGCCAATCCTGAGTCAGCACAATATTATGAAAGTACTGCCCCAATCGGTTGATATTCGGAATAATCTGATCGGCATTGGTAACGGCCAGATTTCCACCTGGGGTAAATCCTTTTTGTACATCCACCACAATCAGCGCCGCATTCTGCATCATTTTCATCCCTTGAAATCTGAGTTTGCATCCAAGCATAGCTTAAAACTAAAGAAAATTTTTAGTCCTTTAGGTAAAAATAGAATGACTCTGCATTCTGATAAAACTCATGATGAGTTAACTGTAAAAACTATTGCTCTGCAAAATATAGAAAGAATTTGTCTTAAGCGGAACTGATACTAGAAAATAAAAAGCCTGCATCAGTGCAGGCTTTTTGGATATTCATCTTTTTATTTTTAAACTTTGGTACGGCTGACCAGGAACAGCATACATACTGCAGAGATTACGATACATGGAATCGCTGCCGAGATCACCCTTGCTGCACCGAAGCCTGCTGTCAGTAGCTGACCCGCAATTGCAGGGCCAAGCATGGCACCGATATGACCAACTGCAGCAGCAACACCTACCCCTGTACCACGTACTTCAGTCGGGTAAACGATACTACCAAAGGCATAGAGTACGCCCTGACAACCAATCACGAAGGCACCTGCCAATGCTGCGGCCATGTACATCTGTTCAAGTGAGCTTGCACCGTTCAACGCTAATAAACCCGCCAGGATACCGCCATACATCAACAAAATGACATACGCTTTTTTCAGGCGATCCGTCAGCATACCCAGAATCACGGTACCAATCGTTGCAGTCGCCATGAAATAGAACTGTGCAGTTGAACCATCTTTACGGGTGAAGCCCAGCTCCATAAAGAGTGAAGGCAACCAGCTCAACATGATGTACACCACCATCAGGGTGAAGAAGTAGCTCACCCAGATACACAGCGTACGAAGTAGGTTGTCAGAGTTAAACAAATCCTTGAATGAACCCTGAGGAGATGCTGCACGTTCTGCGGCTGTCTTGTTTTGTGCCTTTATGTATTCTTTAGATTCATGCAGACACACCATCATCAGAGGAATCACAATGATGGGCAATAAACCACCCAAGTAAAAAACATTTTTCCAGTTTGCACCGAATTCAGTTGCTGCGATTAAAGACAAGATTGCAGCACCCACTGGCATACCACAGTACATCAGGCCCACGGCACGTCCACGGTTTTGTGGAGCCACGGCTTCAGAAGCCAGCGTGATTAAGATTGGCATTGCACCGCCAAGACCCGCACCCGCCAGAAAACGAACTGCCAGCAAACTGTGGAAACTGTTCACCCACACGGTACATAAGGTAAATAGTGCAAAAATTGCGGTTGACCAATACGGCCCGCAAATCGACCACCGACCAGTGCACCAGGCAATAAGCCCAGAATCCCTGTACTAAAAAACACACCCAATTGTGAGCTATCAAGACCAAAGTGCTCACGAATACCAGCAGCGGCAATCCCGGCAGCCTGAATCTAGTCCTTCAATCATAGCGATCAGAAAGCAGATCCCTACCGTGATGATCGCGTGCTTATTGTCTGATTTTTCCCTTGGAATATCCTTGTTCAATCAGCGTTCAAAAGAGAGGCCATCATCTATGAGCCGCTAAAGAGAATTAACTACCAATAAGTTGAAAAATTTGCTCGGATATACTGAAAAATCCAGAAAATTAATGACTTTAAGATGCTGTTCGATAAAGTCAAAAAAGCAATTAATGAGAAGTATTAAAATCCCAGTATTTTTGGATTTAGACTTATACATCAAACCCGGAAATTCAACAGTGAGAAAAATTCAGGGCCGATCACTAATACGAAAAAAAGATTAGTTCAGGCATTTTTGCTTTTTATTCATCATAAATGAGGTTTATTATTCGATATATTTTAGCTCTTAATTCATCGAATATAAATATTAATACTCCCCTAAAACGCCATAAAAGAATGTTTTCTAAATCTATTTAATTCACTTAAGTGACTTATTCTGTGTATTTTTTACTGAAAAAATGAATTCATTAGCTTTCATACTGCTGGAGGATAAAGGATGATTTGGACAGCAAAAAATCATAACGATTAAAACTTGATTGTTGCCTAGAGGCTTTGTATAAAGAATTCAGTGGCTTTTACTAAAGCATATTGTTCTTATGCGTTTGATCAGTCATAATTTGCATAAGCAATATTCAATTCAGTGCAAATCTATTGAATTTGCTACAAATCAAAATACAAACCCATCCCAAATATGTTTTCTCATTCTCTTCGGATGGACAAATAGGATAGTTTTTTAAAATGACTCAGCAAGCACAGACCATTCAGGGTTCCATTGTCGCAATCGTCACCCCCATGTTTGAAGATGGCAGCGTAGATTGGAAGGGTCTCGAGAAGCTGGTTGAGTGGCATATTGCAGAAGGCACTAACAGTATCGTCGCGGTTGGTACTACTGGTGAAGCATCAACGCTCAGCATGAGCGAGCACACTCAAGTGATCAAAGAAATCATTCGTGTTGCCAACAAACGTATTCCTATCATTGCCGGTACAGGCGCAAACTCGACTCGTGAAGCAATCGAGCTGACTCAGGAAGCCAAAGAACTTGGCGCTGATGCTGCCCTGCTGGTTACTCCTTACTACAACAAACCGACTCAGGAAGGTCTATACCAGCATTATAAAGCGATTGCTGAAGCGGTTGACCTACCTCAAATTCTTTATAACGTTCCAGGTCGTACTGGCGTAGATATGGCCAACGAAACCGTGATCCGTCTGGCAGATATCCCACAGATTGTGGGCATTAAAGATGCAACAGGTGATGTAGCCCGTGGTGCTGCCCTGATTGAAGGTCTGACAGGCAAAAACATGACTGTTTACTCAGGTGATGATGCAACTGCCTATGAGTTAATGGGTCATGGTGCCAAAGGCAATATTTCCGTGACTGCTAACGTTGCACCTAAAGTCATGAGTGAAGTATGTGCTGCTGCCATTGCAGGAGATGCGGCAGGTGCTGAAGAGATGAATGCTCAGGTTGCAAATTTACACAATATTCTATTTTGCGAATCAAACCCAATTCCTGTGAAATGGGCTCTCCATGATATGGGCTTAATTGGTACAGGTATTCGCCTTCCATTAACACCACTTGCAGAACAATATCGCGCTCCGCTTCATGAGGCACTTGTAGAAGCGAGCGTCATTAAATAAAGAGCAACGATTATGCAATTACGTTTAGGACTTACCCTGGCACTTTCAGTATTCAGTTTAGCAGGTTGTAGTTCAATGGCCTTTAAAAACGGTACCTTGGACTATAAAGAAACAACCACGCTGCAACCATTGCAATATCCTGAAGGGTCAATGGTTCGTCCTGCAACGCCTTTGTACCCTGCTCCGACAGTGGATCCGCTTGCCCTGGAAAATGCACCAAAACTTGAAAATCATCGTGGTAACCGCTTTACGATGCCACGCCCTACTGCACAGCCAGTAAATTCAACTCAAGCAGATGAAACTCAAGAAAATTTTTCAGGAAAGCCGCAATTAGTCACTGACGGAAATCAAAATCCACTGCTCAAAATTGATGGAAATGCTGCTACAATATGGCAATACACTCTTGCCACGCTTAGCAGCCTTAACCATTCTATCGTTGGTCAAAATAAAGATCGTTATGAAGTAGCGATTCATATCGATCAGCAAACCTATGTTTTAAGACTCTCTCCCGCAGGTTCGAGTAACACCCTGGCTGTGTTTAATCCCGATAACAGTTTTGCCGACCGCGAAAAAGCAGCAGAACTGTTAAACCAGATTTACCAAAATTGGCCAGCCTAGACATTTTCTAGGCATTTTTTTTTGTAGAAGGTTCCCTCATGTTAAAACAAACCTTGCTCTATACTGGTAAAGCGAAATCTGTCTATACCACGGACAGTGAAGACCACCTGATTTTAGTTTTTCGTGACGATGCGTCCGCATTCAATGGCGAAAAAATCGAACAACTGGATCGTAAAGGTAAGGTGAATAACCGTTTTAACGCCTTCATTATGGAAAAGCTGGCTGCTGCTGGTATTGAAACTCATTTTGAGAAACTGCTGACACCGACTGAAGTGCTGGTGAAAAAACTTAAAATGATTCCAGTAGAATGTGTAGTACGTAACTATGCTGCGGGTTCTTTATGCCGTCGTCTGGGTGTAGAAGAAGGTAAAGAGTTAACGCCTCCAACATTCGAATTGTTCTTCAAGGATGACGCGCTAGGTGATCCAATGGTGAATGAATCTCAAGCGATTGCTTTAGGTTGGGCGACTGCTGAACAACTGGCAAAAATGAAAGAACTGACTTACCAAGTGAACGATGTGCTTAAAGCATTATTCGAAGCGGGTAATATGCTTCTGGTTGACTTTAAACTTGAATTTGGTGTGTTCCACGACCGTATCGTACTGGGTGACGAATTCTCTCCAGACGGCTGCCGTCTATGGGATAAAGACACCAAGAAAAAACTGGATAAAGACCGTTTTCGTCAAGGCCTAGGCGGCGTGGTTGAAGCGTACGAAGAAGTTGCTGCACGTTTAGGTATCAATCTTGAAGATATCTAAGCACTAATAATGCTTCAAAGAACCGGGCAAATAGCCCGGTTTTTTTATTGTCTAATCTTATGATCGAAAAAATGAATTTTATTAATAAAAATGATCGTTTTTACATTATTCAATGTATATCTTAATATTACTGCATTCCGGCAACATCCTCAGCAGATGCAATCCATCTGATGTTGCCGACCAGATTTATACCCTTACCCTCTAGGATATCTCCCCCAAGACATCCTATTTCAGCCCAATTCTCCTTGAATTGGGCTTTTTTTTGTTTACTGCTGCTGTTGTTCCTGCTGCCAGCGACGTTGTTGCAGACGTTCGCCTTCCACTTCACGCTTATTACGTGCCGATTCGTACAGTTTGGTGCCTTTCAGCTCAGGCGGCAGGTAATCTTGCAAAACAAAATGTTCCGGATAGTTATGCGGATACAGATAATTCACTCCATAACCCTGCTCTTTCATCAACTTGGTCGGTGCATTACGCAGATGTAAAGGCACTGGCAAATTGGCCGTTTTTTCAGCCAGATCCATCGCTTTATTAATGGCGAGATAGGTACTATTACTTTTGGCACTGGTCGCAAGGTAAACCGCACATTGTCCCAAAATAATCCGGCATTCCGGCATGCCAATCGCTTGAACTGAGCGGAAACATTCGCCCGCCAGCAACAAGGCATTCGGATTGGAATTGCCAATATCTTCTGATGCCGCAATCAGCATACGGCGGGCAATAAAGACCGGATCTTCACCACCTTTCAGCATACGTGCCATCCAGTACAGGGCAGCATCCGGATCACTACCACGAATCGACTTGATGAAGGCCGAAACCAGATCATAGTGCTGCTCGCCAGACTTGTCATAACGGGCAATATTCTGCTGTGCGACTTTGACCACAATCGCATTAGTAATGATATTTTCCTGATCAGCCTCAAAAGTACTGGCAATCAGATCTAGTAGATTGAGTGCCTTACGCGCATCCCCTGCGGCAAACTGCAATAAGGCGTCAAATTCTTCAATCTGGATATAGCGTTCCTGCAGGAATTTGTCAGTCTGAATCGCCTGAGTTAGTAAGGTCTGAATCGCTTCGTCACTCAGCGCATTCAAGGTATAGACCTGACAACGTGACAGCAAGGCACTGTTGACTTCAAAAGATGGATTTTCCGTCGTCGCGCCAATCAGGGTAATTTTGCCTTTTTCGACGGCATTCAGCAGTGCATCCTGCTGGGATTTATTAAAACGGTGAATCTCGTCAATAAACACTACAGGTGTCAGCAGATCACCACTTTCCGCAATGACTTCACGCAATTCTTTCACACCGGTATTGAGTGCAGACAGGCTGATAAATGGCCGGTCTACCGCTTGGGCAAGTAGCAAGGCAATCGTGGTTTTACCCACTCCAGGTGGCCCCCAGAAGATAATCGATGGTAAATGTCCCTGGTCAATCATTTGACGTAGAGGTGCATTCTCTCCAAGCAAGTGATCCTGCCCGATAATTTCTGCAAGGTCGCGAGGCCGCAAGCGTTCTGGAAGCGGGATATGACTGTCTGACATCTTATTATTGGCTCAAATTAAATTCTGCTTTCATTCTAACACTGGTAGTTTTGATTCCAATATTTCAAACATTTATGAGAAAAATTTAATTTATGTAAGAAATCTCTATTTTTTTTACAATGAATGGATTAATCTTATGAAAAGTAGATAAATAGAACATGATTAATTACAGGTTAATAACCTTGTAAATTTCACATTATCTCATATTAATTAGAATGGACTTGAGCAACTGATTGGATGCTCTTTGGGTGGTATCGGTGGGGATGCATGAAGCATAATAAATCTAGACGAACAACTGCGGAATGCGCTGATTCGCTTATTTCAACCTCGATACAATCTTCTAATGAACAACAGGCAAAATCCAGATTATTACAAGATCTGATCAATGATGTGCCGCATCCGCTTTGGGTGCTGGGCAAGGATAATATTGAATATTTTAATCAAGCACTTTCGGATTATTTAGGTACCAATTTAAGTGAATATGGTCCTAAAGAATGGCAAAGCCTGATTCATCCAGATGATCAGCCAACGTTTTCTGAGCAATGGCATGCTGCCCTGAATCAGCAACAAGGCTTTAATACCCAGTGCCGGATTAAATCGGCTGATTCCAGCTACCGCATGTGTGCCTTGGCCATCAAGTTTCAGCATACAGCAGAACATCTGCTGCAATGGTCGGTATCACTGACCGATATCCATGAATATTTTGAGATTCAGCAGCAACTGTCTCAGGTGATTTCTACTCAGAAAAACATGCTGGATGCCAGTGTCGATTGTATTAAAGTGATGTCTCCACAAGGCGAAATCCGTCATATCAATCAGTCAGCCTGTCATAAGTTAGGGATTGATCCTGAACAGCAGCCTGCCCCGCATTCATGGTTAAGCCTGTTACCCGCTGAAGTTAAAAAAACCGGACAACGCGCTTTAAAACAGGCTGCTCAAGGTTTAAATAGCCGTTTTGTAGAAAAAGCCCAGACGGAGAGTGAGGACCCACAATACTGGGATCATTTACTGACTCCAGTATTGGACGAAAATAATATTCCCCAAAATATCCTGTGTGTTTCACGCAATGTCAGTCAGCAAAAAATAGCTGAAAGCCGTTTAAAAGCCGTAATTCAGCGTGATGAGCTGACCGGACTGTATAACCGCAATGCCTTTTATAAGACCTTTAAACAGGTACTGCTAAAAGCCAAGCAACAGCAAATAATGGTTGGCCTGCTCCTGATCGACTTAGACTATTTCCGGCATATCAATGACACTTTGAGTCATATTGCCGGGGACCATTTGCTGCATGTCTTGGGCAAGCGTTTTCAGGCCTGTTTTGGCTCCAACAATATAGTCGTTGCCCGTCTGGGTGGCGATGAGTTTGCTATTTTAGTCAAAAACTTGGAAAACGAAGCCCAGCTGATTAATACTGCACAACTGGCCTATGCCCAACTGGAACAACCAGTGAGTTATGTCGGCCATCGTATGAGTATCGGTATGAGTATCGGTTGTACCGTTTATCCGCGTGATGCCCAGAATAGCTCTAACCTGCTGAAATGTGCCGATATTGCCCTGAATGATCTGAAAAATAGTGGTCGTGGCGGGATTCGCATGTTTAATCAGGAGATGTTCAGGTCACTGGAAAACATAACCAAACAACTGACGCTGGCACGCAAGATTATTCATGCGGATCAGATTATTCCTTATTATCAGCCTAAGGTCCGCCTTTCTGATGGTGAGGTGATTGGTTTCGAAGCCTTACTGCGTTGGCAAGATCAACAGCATCAGATCCAGTTACCCTCTCATATTTTTTCTGCTTTCCAGGACTATGATTTAGCTTCGCGCATCAGTGAAACCATGCAGCTAAAAGTCTTTGAGGATATGAGCCGCTGGCAAGCCGAGGGTCTGGATATACTGCCAATTTCAATCAATGCAGCTCCAGTTGAATTCCTGCGCGATGACTATGCTGAGAAATTCCTGGCTCGTCTATCCCGATTCGATATTCCTGCACATAAGGTTGAACTGGAAATTACCGAGCAGAGCTTATCCGAAGGCGGAGCCAATTATGTGATCCGGGCACTAAACCTGCTGAAAAAACATGGAATTCATATTTCTCTGGATGACTTCGGTACCGGTCATTCTTCCCTGACCCGTTTGCAGGAATATCCAGTCGACTGCATCAAGATTGATCGTAATTTTGTAGAACGCATGAATAATGATCCGTCTGCGCTGGCCATTGTCAAAGCCATTACCCAGATTGGTTCCAGTATTTCTCTGGATGTATTGGTCGAGGGTATTGAGAATACCGAACAGCTGGACACGCTGATTAATTGTGATTGCCAGATCGGACAAGGTTTTTATTTTTACCGACCTATGTCGGGGTCTTCAGCACAGCAACTGCTACAACAGGCAGCTTAATTTTTTTATTTAATCATTTGACGGGGTTGGATTGCGCTAACAGCTAGCGCACCCAGCGTACGATATATTCATCAATTTCATCTTCATCAATATCGACTTCACTTAAGCAGCGACCAGCAGCAGATTTTTTGGCCTGAATCACGCTTTGTCGTGAACCCGTCTTCAGATAATGCCAGGATGGCAGGCTTTTCCCTTCAGCAACTCGGCGATAGGCACAGCTTGATGGCAACCAGTGAATGGTGTCCAGTTTCTCAGGTGTTAGCTGGATACAATCGGGCACATATTGCAGCCGGTTCGGATAATCCGAACAGCGGGCAGTTTTGCGGTTCAGTAATTTGCAAGCCACTTTGGTATAGGCGACTTCGTGGGTGTCTTCATCTTCCAGCTTGATCAGGCAGCAAAGTCCACAACCGTCACAAAGTGCTTCCCATTCTTCTGGCGTCAGCTCAGTGAGGCTATATTTTTTCCAGAAGTATGGACGTAAGACATCAGACATAATCAAAACGGCTATGGTAAAAATCAGCTTATTATACCAAGTCTCAACAAAGGAAATGTAGGGACGTGAATCTTATTAATATCACGTAAACTATTGTTAAATCAGAGACAGTACATCAACAAAACACTAACAGTGCCCAAAATTGAATATTCCTATACTGGATTTGAGAATAAAAACACATGGAGAATTGATATGTTTCGCTGGGCTATTATTTTTGCTGTGATTGCCTTAATCGCCAGTCTACTCGGTTTCGGTGGAGTAGCAGGCTTATCTAAGGATTTCGCGATTATCTTATTGGTGATTGCCGTTATTCTTGCCATTGTTGGTTTCCTTTCTCGCGGCAAGGTCTAGCGACTGATTTTTGCTTAAGGAAAAGTTTCCTACAGAAAAAACAAGAGCCATTTGGCTCTTGTTTTTTATGCGCCCAAAATGGATTACGGTTTGATATGGCGTGGTCTGAAACCAGCAGCGACCAATGCGGCCAAATACGCCACTACCCCGACCACACATAAAATCAGTACTTCCAGTACACGCATCCACTGTGATACATCACCATTGTACCAGCTCAGTGCATAGGCCAAAGCTGCAATCATCACCACATTGGCAAACATGAATTGCAGGAAGATTTTTTTCCAGTGTGCACCAAAGCGGAAAATATTGCGTTGATGCAGATAAAAATACAGCAGACCCGCATTGACCATGGCTGAACCGGTCGAAGCCAGTGCCAGCGCCATATGTTCCGCTTCCCAATGAATCAGCTTAAAGAAACCAATAAAGATCACGTTCAGAATTGCATTGGCTGCTACTGCCATTAAACCGACGCGTACCGGTGTACGGGTATCCTGCTGGGCATAAAAGCCGGGAGCAAAGACTTTAATCAGCATAAAGGCAATCACACCGCCACTCATACATTGCAGTGCCAAGGCAGTCATCTGGGTATCTTCAAAAGTGAATTGTCCGCGTTCAAATAATGCCTGAATAATCGGTGTTGACAGCATGAACAGGGCAATACTGGCTGGCAAACCCACCAGTACGATGACTTTCGCCGCCCAGTCCATCATGCCACGGAATTTTTCCGGATTCTTTTCTGTATGCTGAGTGGATAAAGACGGCAGAATCACGGTACCAATTGCCACGCCAATCAGACCCAATGGTAACTCGGTCATCCGTTCAGCACTATACAGCCAGGACACTGAACCGTCCTGCATGAAAGAAGCCCAAACCGTATTCAGTAACAGGTTGATCTGGGTGACGGATACGCCAAACAAAGCGGGTAGCATCAGTTTCATGATGCGATCCACCCCTTCATGCTTGAAGTCTACTTTCGGTGGAATCAACAGGTTTTTACGCCATAACTCTGGAATTTGGATTGCCAGCTGCAAAATCCCGGCAATCACGACTGCCCAGCCTAGCGCCATAATCGGCTCTGCCATAAAAGGCGTGAGCCAGAGCGCACCGGCAATCATGGCAATATTCAATAAAACTGGAGCAAAGGCTGGCGTACTAAAAGAGCCATAACTGTTCAGAATACTGCTGGCAAAAGCCGTCAATGACATAAACAGTAGGTATGGAATGGTCAGACGGAACATGTCTGTGGCCAGCGCAAACTTTGCTTCATCGCCATGGAAGCCTGGCGCATAGATATACATGATCACAGGTGCGGCAATGATGGCAATCATGGTCAGGGTGGTCATGAAGGTAGCTAGGCAGCCAAAGACCCGGCTGATCAGGATCTGCACTTCAGCATGGGTACGGCTGGTTTTATATTCTGTCAGTACTGGAATAAAGGCTTGGGAGAATGCCCCTTCTGCAAACAGCCGTCTGAAAAAGTTTGGAATACGAAATGCCACCACGAAGGTATCGAAATCTTTACCGGCACCGAATACATTCAGTAAAACCACATCCCGGACCAATCCCAGAACCCGCGATAACATGGTCATCGCACTGACAATTACAGTCGAACGCCAAAGCGCCATCCTATTCACCTAATAATTAATTTGGGCCTATTGTAATGAAACTTGCAAAAGAAGTTCATTGCTTAATCACATGACTTCCTGAAGGGTCATGGGTTCTTATAATGTTGTAACTGGGCACGAAAAGCACACCAGTCAAAATACGGTCCCGGATCGGTTTTACGTCCCGGTGCAATGTCCGAATGTCCGGCAATATGCTGCTGCATTTTTGGATAATAGTTTTGTAAACAGGCGGTGACTTTGACCAAGGCATCATATTGTGCCTGTTCAAACGGCAGGTCATCACTGCCTTCCAGTTCAATCCCGATGGAATAATCATTACATTCTTTTTTGGCCAGATAGCTGGAACGACCTGCATGCCAGGCCCGGTCATTGAAATTCACAAACTGCAGTACTTCACCAGAACGCAAAATCAGCAGATGTGCAGATACCTGCATGCCTTCAACAGTCTGAAAATACGGATGCACTGACCAGTCCAGCTGGTTCTGAAAAAACTGTTCAATATAGCCACCACCAAACTGTGACGGTGGCAGACTGATGTTATGGATCACCAGTAACTGGATGTCGGTATGTTCAGGCCGCTGATTAAAATTTGGAGAAGGGATCTGGCGCGCCCCGAGCAATTGCCCGTCCCGGATTTGAAACTCAGCTGCCTGTTGCATAAAACTGTCCTGTACAAAAATAAAATCTGCAATATCAGGATTGCAGCCGGCTTAATGCTAAAACTTTCATAGGCAAATCTCAATTCATCCCGGCAGACTGTATGAAAAATCGCTCATTTTAATGTAACGGTGTTAAGATAACGCACAATTTTTCACGGCTAAAAAAGATACGGAAATACTCATGAGCATATCTCAGGCTTTGCTAGAACAGTCGATTCAGATCAATATTCAACAGGCACTCTCCGAAGATATTGGCGATGGTGACATTACTGCCCTGCTGACTCCTGAAGATGAACAGGCGACTGCCACGATTATTAGCCGTGAAACAATGGTTCTTGCTGGTCAGCCTTGGGTCGATGCCTTGATTCAGGCCTATGATCCGAGTGTAGAAGTGATCTGGCTAAAAAATGACGGCGATCATGTCGCTGCCAATGAAGCTTTTCTAAAACTGGCCGGTTCTGCACGTAGCTTGCTGACTGTAGAACGCCCTGCTCTGAACTTTGTACAGACGCTGTCTGCAGTTGCGACCAAGACGGCAAACTATGTCAAAGAGCTGGAAGGTTTGAATACCAAGCTCTTAGATACCCGTAAAACGCTGCCAGGCTTACGTATTGCCCAAAAATATGCAGTCGCTATCGGTGGTGGTCAGAATCACCGTCTGGGCCTATTTGATGCTTTCTTGATTAAGGAAAATCATATTATGGCGGCTGGTGGCATTCGCCAGGCGATTGCCAAGGCACACCAGATTGCACCGGGTAAACCGGTGGAAGTGGAAGTTGAAACCTGGGATGAACTGAATCAGGCCCTAGAAGCCGAGGCTGATATCGTGATGCTGGATAATTTCAGTCAGCAGCAAATGATTGATGCGGTCAAACATGTGGCTGGCCGTTGCAAACTGGAAGCTTCAGGCAATATCACCATTGATAACTTACGTGAAGTGGCGAGTACAGGCGTAGATTATATTTCGATGGGCGTATTGACCAAAGATGTGAAGGCTATTGACCTATCGATGCGTTTTAATGGTTAAAGTCTTATTATTTAAAAAGGGTGCCATAGCACCCTTTTTCTTATTCTCAAGGATATAAATCATAGAGGTTGAATGGCCTCTACTCTGTTAATTGGTATCACTTCCTCGTTCCATATTTGCACCATCGCGGTTTTCATCACGAGAATTCGAGTCACAGGCAGTTAAACCCAGTACAGCAAATACTGAAAATGCCATCAACCATATTTTCATGTTATAACCTTCTGAATGAGATTTGGTTGAAAGATCATCGCTTAAAACAGGGGTTACACAGTAGACAGATCCTGTTCATTTTTTGTCAGGCAATGTGTAGCTATAATAAAAAACGCATCCGAAGATGCGTTTTTTACAGCTTGAAAGACTTACCAGCCCAAAGCTTCTTGCTGTTTCTTGATCAGTTCCTGAATCCCTTTTTCAGCCATGGCTAGCATGTCATTGCATTGCTCACGGGTAAATGGCTTATCTTCAGCAGTCCCCTGAATTTCAATAAATTCACCTGCCTGAGTCATCACGACATTTAAGTCAGTCTGACAGTTTGAATCTTCTTCATAGCAAAGATCTAGTAGTACTTCATCTTTAAAGATACCTACAGAAATTGCAGCCACTAGACCCTTAAGTGGGTCCTGTTTGATTTTCTTTTTCTCAAGCAATACATTCATGGCATCAATCAATGCTACTGCAGCACCCGTAATTGATGCAGTACGGGTACCACCATCTGCCTGGATCACGTCACAGTCAATAGTAATGGTATTTTCACCGAGTTTTTTCAGATCGACCATTGAACGTAGGCTACGACCGATTAAACGCTGAATTTCCTGAGTACGGCCACTTTGTTTGCCACGAGCAGCTTCACGATCACTACGGGTATGTGTTGAACGTGGCAGCATGCCGTATTCTGCTGTTACCCAGCCTTGGCCCTGACCTTTCAGGAAACGTGGTACAGAGCTGTCCACACTGGCAGTACACAGCACTTTGGTATGACCAAATTCAACCAATACGGAACCTTCCGCATAACGTGTATAGTTACGGGTAATTTTCACTTCACGTAATTGATCTAATGCTCGTTGGTCGATACGCATAATAGGTCCTGCTGTTGACTAAAAATAATTGCGGCTCAGTATAACAGAAGCCTCCGCCAAGATTGGAACAGAGGACAGATCATTTACAAAATCACTGGACACGCTTTGCTTGTATAGATTTTTCAGTCCATCTGCGCTACTGCGATGGACAGATGTTTTTTGCTAAACTGCAAATCTGCCGAAGGAAGATCCCTATGTCTTTACGTGAAGAACGCAAGCACCAAAGCCGCCAGGCCCTCCTCGATGCTACCTTGGCATTGAGCAGCCGTGGCTATGCATTTAGCAGCATCAGCCTGCGCGAAATCACTCATGAAGTCGGGCTGGTGCCTGCTGCGTTTTATCGACACTTTCAGAATATGGATCAGTTGGGGCTGGAACTTCTGGATCAGGTGTCAATTCATCTCAAAGGTGTGCTGAGTCAGTTGGGACCTGCAGATTTTTCTCTGGATGAGCTTTCAGCCAAAATCGAACTGTTTTTTCAGGCAGTTGATGCACATCCCGAAGCCTGGACATTTGTGAGTGCCGAACGTTGGGGCGGTTCTATCATTCTCAGACAAGGGATTGAGCGGGAAATTCATTATCTGACCCAAGATTTAAGGCATACCCTGGAACAGATTCCAGCCGTCCAGCAATCTCCTTCTCCAGCCGAATTAACCGCACTGGCACAGATCTTAGTTCCTCTCGCATTAAACTGGGCTATGGGCTGGATTCAGCTTCAGGCACAGCCTGATCCTGCACTGCGGCAAACTCGGATAAATGCCTTCAAAGCGCAAAGCCTAAAGCAGTTAGAACTGTTATTTCGTGGAATTTTATCTCAAGCCTGAGATCTCATCTGAGTGAAATCTATTTCGCAGTTCAATTTTATCCTGACATAAAAAACCCGCATATAGCTGCGGGTTTTTAGATTCATGCAGATCTGGTGTTATTTAGCTTTACGCTCTTTTTCAACCAGATAATTTACCACTTGAACCACTTTGGCATCATCACCCTGAACCACATACTTACCATTTACGGTTACCGCTGGTACGCCGCTCAACTGATAAGTCGCGGCCAGATTTTTAGCCTGTGCAATTTTTGAAGAAATCGGGAATGATTTATAGGT
Organism: Acinetobacter sp. YH12233; assembly: GCF_013417725.1. NCBI lineage: Bacteria > Pseudomonadati > Pseudomonadota > Gammaproteobacteria > Moraxellales > Moraxellaceae > Acinetobacter > Acinetobacter sp. YH12233. The sequence continues at coordinate 23,648 of NZ_VPDK01000018.1, read as the reverse complement.
GGTATTAAATTTCGCTTCAGAAATACCATAGCGGGTATAGAACTTGGCTAATTGAGCCTGTTCCAGAATTGGCTGTTTCTTCGCATGAATATCATGAAATAGCTGCAAATGTGCTTTTTGACGAACACCTAGAGCTTCAGACACATAATACGCACGAGCTGCCTGTTCCCATAGCGGATTCATTGCCGCTGGAGTACGTACGAAACGTACATCTTTAGGCAATTTTTTTAACCAGCTTTGCATGTGTGGTTCAAGAGAATAGCAGTGACCACAGCCATACCAGAAGAATTCACGGACTTCAATTTTCCCCGGCTTTTCAACTTTTACTGGATTCGCCAGGACTTGATAGTCTTGACCTGCTACAAAGTTGGCGGCCATTGCACTGCCAGAAAATGCCAAAACAGATGCGGCTACAGTGCCTAAAATAAATTTTTTCATTGGGATTATCGTCCTCTAAATCATTATGTCTAATTTATGGCTTCACTATAAAGTAATTATGCCGGTTTCGTTTTTATTCTGTGAACTTTTTTACAGCTTTTATCGCTTTTTTTTCCAGAATCGCTACACTAAACAAGTGTACTGATTTACAAGAAGTTAAATCTGTTTATACCGCCTCTGGGCGAACTTAAATTTTAAATAATCACGACTGATTGAGGTGACACCGATGTCGCAATTGAATGTTGATCCACAAGAAATTGCCAAGTTTGAAGCATTTGCAGCTATATGGTGGGATCAGCATTCCGAGTTCCGCCCATTGCATATGATTAATCCCCTGCGTCTCAACTGGATTGATGAACATGCTGGTGGCTTGAGCGGCAAGAAAGTGCTGGATGTAGGCTGTGGCGGTGGAATCCTGTCAGAAAGCATGGCGCGCCGTGGTGCTCAGGTGCTGGGCATTGATATGGGCGAAGCGCCACTGAATGTGGCACGCATCCATGCTGAGCAGGAAGATGTTAGCAATATTGAATACCGTCAGATTCCGGTAGAACAGCTGGCAGAAGAGCAAGCCGGTCAATACGATGTGGTTACCTGTATGGAAATGCTGGAACATGTACCTGATCCAGCCTCTATTATTCAGGCCTGTTATAAACTGGCCAAACCAGGTGGTCATGTCTTCTTCTCGACCATTAACCGTAATCCAAAATCTTATCTGTTCGCGATCATTGGTGCAGAATATATCCTGCGTATGCTGGCCAAAGGTACACATGATTACAGCAAATTCATCAAGCCTTCTGAGTTGGCGCACGACATCCGTAATGCCGGTTTAAAACTGAAAGATATGACTGGCCTGCATTATAACCCGCTGACCAAGCGTTACTGGCTGGCACCGAATGTTGACGTGAACTATATGGTGTATACCGTTAAAGAAAGTGCGCAAGAGGCTGCCCAATGAAGGCGGTTCTATTCGACCTAGATGGTACTTTAATTGATACTGCGGCTGACTTTATCCGGATTATCCAGCATATGTGCCGCGAAGCCGGCCGTGAAGTGGTTGAAGCTGATCTGATCCGTACCCAGGTTTCAGAAGGTGCCCGCGCTATGGTCAAATTGGTCTATCCGGAACTACAACTGGAAGATCCGGTTTTCTTGGATCATCGCCAGCGTTTTCTGGATATGTATGGCGCAGATATTGCTGTAGATACAGACCTGTTCAGCGGAATGTATCCTCTACTTGAAGAATTAGAAGAAAATGATATCCCTTGGGGAATTGTGACCAATAAACCGCGCTGGTTGAGCGAAACTTTACTCAAAGCTTTAAACCTGACCGAGCGCTGTGCCGTACTGGTCTGTCCGGAAGATGTGACCCGAACCAAGCCAGATCCGGAGCCGATGTATCTGGCTGCCGAGCAGCTACAGCTGGCTGCAGAAGATTGTATTTATGTCGGTGACCATCCACGAGATATTGATGCAGGCCGCAATGCCAAGATGTATACCATACTGGCAGCATACGGTTATTTACCACTGCAATACAAAGATGACTTAACAGCCTGGCAAGCCGACTATATAGTGAATACAGTGAACGAGTTACATCAGCACATTCAGAAACTGGTCTTGAGCGAGCCAAGTGTCCTGTCTTGATTCCTGAAACTACTGAAGACACTTAACAATAATAATGAGGAGGTAGATAATGAAGTATTCAGAATATCAACCTCGCCCCGATCTGTTAAAAGATCGTATCATCCTGATCACGGGTGCGGGCGATGGCATTGGTCGTGCAGCAGCAATCAGCTATGCCCTGCATGGAGCAACTGTAGTTCTGCACGGGCGTACCTTAAACAAGCTTGAAGTCATCTATGACGAGATTGAAAGCTTGGGTGCACCGCAACCTGCCATTCTCCCATTGCAGTTATCTAGCGCCTCTGAACGTGATTATGAGTTATTGCTCGACACGCTCGATCGTCAGTTTGGCCGTCTGGATGGGATTTTGCATAATGCCGGTATTTTAGGTGAGCGAGTGCCACTGGCAGATTATCCGGTTAATGTCTGGGATGATGTCATGGCGGTTAACCTTCGTGCGCCTTTTGTGATTACCCAAGCCCTGTTACCCCTGCTGGAAAAATCCAAACATGCTTCTGTGGTCTTTGCCAGTTCCGGCGTAGGTCGTGAAGCCCGGGAATGCTGGGGCGCTTATTCAGTTTCAAAAATTGCCATTGAAGCAGTGGGCCAGTTATTTGCCAAAGAACGGGTCAATTCGAATATCCGTTTTAACTGTATCAATCCAGGCGCTACACGTACGGCAATGCGTGCCAAGGCTTATCCGAATGAAGATCCGAAAACCTTACCGACACCGGATTCCATCATGCCAGCCTATCTGTACCTGATGGGTGAAGATAGCTTGCATATGAATGGTCAAAGTATTGATGCGCAGAACTAAGCTTTAATTGACGCCTATTTAAAAGCCAATATCCGCATTGGCTTTTTGTTTTTAAACTCTATAAAGATAAGGTCCATTTGACAGCTGGCTATTCTTCTGCCCAATTCATCCAGATTTCAGACTGAATCAGCCAGACCTTTCTTATCTCTGCAATACTGTCTTTATTCAGTTCGCTACAAATTCCCCTATACTAGCGCCAACAGATTTTTATTTGAGTGCAACATGACTGACTTAAACAACATCACCGTGACGACTTTGGAAGATGGCATGGTTTCTCTGCTGGTCGATCAGCAGCCGATCTCTGAAAAATACGGCATGAAGTTTGATGCCAGCATTGTCGATGACATTCAGGCACTCGAAAATGGTCAAAAACTGAAACTGTTTGACCAGTTTGTCTTTTCCCATACCGATCTGAATTTTGAACATTCCTATCATTATGTGACGGGTATCGAAAAACTGGACGATCGCTATCAGGTGGCGAAACACTTTGTCTATCGCATCAAGATCGAAGGTCAGCCTGAAATTGAACATGTGATTAGAAATCAGGGCAAAGCAATGACAGCAGAAGATGTGCGTACTTTTATTCAGGCACATGTACAGAAATCCCTAAGTGACTATACTGATCTGAACTATGCCTATTAAGATCGTTCATTAGATCCCGAAAGAGCACATTTACGGATGATGCTCTTTTTTATCCTTAAATTCTTTAAAAAACAGACATAAATCGTTTTAACAAATCAATAATATAAAATTATTCGGTTTCTCAGATTAATATAAAATTTTTATAATGCTTTTCAAGTTAAATCAAAGCGAAGGAAAATTAAATGGCAGACCAAAAACGTAAAACTGAAACTATTCGTCGTATTGAAAACTTGCAGTTATCAACTGCCCTGATTTTGGCTTTAGAAGATGCAGTCGAGGCAGAGTCTGTGGCTGAAGCCATTCAGTCCTTACAGGGTTTAACGGAACAGTGGAATTGAAAAATTGCAATGACCAAATCAAGATCCGGTGTTCAAAAAGAATATTTTTCCACTAATTTGAGACGGTTTTGATACACAATTCAAGACATTGCGCTTGCATCTTGATCCCGGTTTTGCTGAAATGCCAATGGGGCTGGGCATAACTGGTCAACTGACTGAAGTGCATCCTAAGCTTATGTAAAATCATGGCATAATCATAATTTCTCTGTAATTGATATAAAACTTCAGCCAGTTCTTCACAGTTTCTCTGCAATTTTTCCGTACATTAGTTACTGTAGAAAATGAACAATTGAATGAGGGTTCAACATGAAAAAGGTTCTGGTAGCATTGGCGATGTCCTGCAGTGCATTCATGCTGGCAAATGTTGCAAACGCTGCCCCTCATTTCAATGATGAACAGCGTATGGAACGGGGTCCGGGTCATCATCAGGCCAAGAAATCGCGTGAGTTCCATGACGATCACCAAGACCAGTATGATAAACGTCGTATGCGTGAAGAACGTGGTGTTAAACGTCTGCAACAGTTACGCTGGCAGCCTGGCTATGTCATGCCGCAGCATTATCGCAGTAATGGCTACAAGGTCGAATATAAGGACCATAAACTGCCTAAACCAGACCGTAAGCAGCAATGGTACAAAGTCAACAATGACTACATTCTGGTGAACTCTGAAAATAACAGTATTGTCCGGATTATCGGAGACTGATTTAGAACCTGATGCAAAGCCCAACCTCGTTTGGGCTTTTTGATTTTTCGGATGAGCCTTTTTAGGCTTTTTCTTATTTTAGAGCTTTCCTTTTAATCGTGGCTAATCTCCTAAATTCCTTCATGAATTTAACAATTCCACTAAACTGGCCTCACGCTTTCTATCTACTTATTCGCTAATTTAATCTCATCGAAAACATGTACAGATTTTTAGGTGAGAGCCATGAAAAAAGTTTTAACTACAATTGCCTTATCTCTTAGTGCGCTGGTTGCTACTTCTGCAATGGCAGCACCGCAGCATCATGATCCACGTTATGCACCGCATAAACCAGCACCGCACTGGAATCATAAAGATGCGAAAAAATGGGATGACCGTCGTTACAACAACCGTGGGGTTAACCCAAGCCGTGACTGGCGTGTAGGTCAAAAACTGCCAAACCAGTATGACAACCGTCGCTTTGAAGTCAGTGGCTATGAAGCACGCCGTTTGCCGAAAGCAGGTAAAAACCAGCAATGGTATAAAATCAATGGTGACTATGTACTAGTCAACGATCGTAACGACAAGATTGTTCGAATCATCAACTAATCATTCTCTTTTCTGCCCTTCTAGCAGACACCTGAAGCTCGCTTCAGGTGTTTTTTTATATCTGTACTTCCACTTCAGTATTTTTTCATTAGAATCAAAGCTAGATCTTTAAATGTTGAAATAGGCACAGCTATGACTGCAGCAGAAACCTCACCGAGCAACACCTTGCAATATGTGCACTGGTTTCGCCATTCTGCGCCTTATATCAATGCTCATCGCAATAAAACCTTTGTGATCATGTTTGATGGTGAAGCGGTATTGCATGACAACTTTCAGCACATCATTCATGATATTGCCCTGCTCAATTCTTTAGGAATCCGGCTGATTCTGGTGCACGGCGCGCGTCCGCAGATTAACCAGAATCTGGCTGCGAGTGGCTTCGAGACCCCTTTCCACCAGCAGCGTCGGGTAACGACACGTGAATCCTTAAGCTGTGTACTGAATGCAGTAGGATCGATCCGTTTACAGATTGAGGCGCTATTGTCGATGGGGCTGGCCAATTCACCCATGTATGGTGCGCGCATTGATGCCGTTTCAGGAAATTTTGTGACAGCTAAACCTTATGGCATCCGTGACGGGGTCGATTTTCAGTTAACTGGTGAAGTTCGGGCCATTGATACCGATGCGATTCAACGTCATCTGAACAATCATAATATTGTGATTCTCGGTCCGACCGGCTATTCAACCACAGGCGAAGTTTTTAACCTTCTAGCTGAGGAAGTCGCCACCAAAACTGCGACTCGCCTCAAAGCCGATAAACTGATTATCTTGGGTCGACAGCATGGTCTGCTCGACAGTAAGGGTCAGTTAAAACGGGAAGTAACCCCACAGCAACTGGATGACTATATTCTTTCTGATGAACAGGATATTGAAATTCGGCTCCAGCTCAAGGCCGCTCAGGAAGCTTCCCGAAATGGCGTCAATCGCGTTCACCTGATTTCGTATACCTATGACGGCGCCTTGCTGGAAGAACTGTTCACCCGGGATGGTTCCGGCACCATGATCACCGATGCGCATTATGAAGAAGTGCGTATGGCCGACATTCAAGATGTCGGTGGCTTGATCCGTTTGCTCCGCCCCATGGAAGAAGAAGGCATTCTGGTTTACCGTTCGCGGGAGCGTCTGGAAAATGAAATTGACCAGTTCGCCGTAATTGAGCGTGACGGCATGATTCTGGCCTGTGCAGCCCTGTATCCGATTCCGACTACGGGCAATGAACTGCGTTCTGCAGAAATCGCCTGCGTTGCAGTAGATCCAAGTTACCGTCAATCCAACCGCGGTAGCCAGATCCTGCATTATCTGGAAGATAAGGCCAAAAGTCTGGGTATTCAGCAACTGTTTATTTTAACGACCCGTACTGCACACTGGTTTCTGGAACAGGGTTTTGAACCGGCATCAGTAGATGATTTGCCCGATGCCCGACAGGCTCTTTATAATTATCAGCGCAATTCAATTGTCTGTAAAAAGTCACTTTAAAGTGACTTTTTATTAGCTCTCATATTTTTATTTTAGATAACGATATTCATAAAACCTGCATTCAGTATAAAAATCTTATTGCTGATTTTCTAATAAGCATATCTGGCCACTTTATTTAGAATAAATAGTTTTATATTTCATTGTCTTATATAAATAATTCTTTCTTCCTAAATTAATATGTAAATCACTTTCCTGCATAAGTTTTGCACTTTTTTATTTATCTTTTTTATTCATTAGAAATTCCTGAATAGTTATTTTTTTAGAAAAGTAAAAAGCTTTAGCGTATGCCTAAGTTCTTCATTTCACATTTCTAAATTTTCAGGAGTTCTGATTCATGCGCCAATCACACATTCAACTATTCACAAAAACTGCGGTTCTCAGTGCTGCGGTGGCTGGCGTGATGATACTTTCTGGCTGTGACAAGAAACAGGAAGCCGTGACCCTGAATATTGGTTTCCAGAAATATGGTGTACTGCCGATTTTAAAAGAACGTGGCACCTTAGAAACGTCATTAAAAGAACAAGGCGTGAATGTGAAATGGGTTGAATTCCCGGCTGGTCCTCAGTTGCTTGAAGGCTTGAATGTCGGCAGCGTATCTTTTGGTGAAGCCGGTGAAGCGCCACCGATTTTTGCTCAAGCAGCGAACTCAAATCTGGTCTATGTGGCCAATCAGCCTGAAGCACCGAAAGCTGAAGCGCTAATCGTACAAAAAGATTCGAAAATTCAATCTGTACAGGATCTGAAAGGTAAGCGTGTTGTCCTGAATAAAGGTTCTAACGTGCATTACTTACTACTCAAAGTCCTTGAAGCTAATAATCTGAAACTCAGCGATATTGAAGTGGTTTACCTGCCACCTTCTGATGCCCGTGCCGCTTTTGAACGCGGTGCTGTCGATGCCTGGGTGATCTGGGACCCGTTCTTCGCTGCAGCAGAACATCAGATTGGTGCCCGTGTCATCGCAACGGGTGAGAACATCATCAGTAACCATCAGTTCTATCTGGCAGATCGCAAGTTTGCTGAAGCCAACCCACAGATTATTGAAGCTGTAGTGAATGAACTCAACCTGACCACTGAGTGGGTCTCTGCTCATCAGGATGAAGCAGCCAAACTTCTGGAAAAACCAACAGGTCTGGCATTTGATGTATTGAAAACGTCTATTTCACGTATGGGTTTTGGAGTAAAACCACTCACTCCCGAAGTGGCACAAAAACAACAACAGGTGGCTGATGCATTCTATGGCCAGCAACTGATTCCAGCCAAACTGAATATTCAATCTGCAATTATCGCGAAGTAAACCAAAGAACAATTTAGGGGATTTAATCATGACTCAACATCAGCTACACAACAAAGCAATCACATGGTTCAAGACTTCCAATCATGGAATGAACGCTGCATTAGTTGCTTGCGCGATGTTGGGTTCAAGTGCCGCTTGGGCAGTGGATCCTTTTGTTAAACAGCTGCGTGTGGGTTATCAAAAAGCCTCTGTAAACCTGGTGATTGCACAGCAGCAAAAGCTGTTTGAAAAGGAATTTCCAAATGCAAAAATCAGCTGGAATGAATTCCCAGGCGGACCGCAAATTTTAGAAGCATTGGCGGTAGGTTCTATTGATGTAGGTGCAACTGGAGATACTCCTCCTGTCTATGCGCAGGCAGGCAATAAGCCATTGCACTATTTTGCTTATGAAACTGCAAAACCTTTATCTTCTGCCATTCTGGTCCAGCATAATTCCAAAATTACCAAGCTGAGCCAGCTCAAAGGTAAACGTGTCGGCGTACACCGCGGTTCAAGCTCACATTATTTACTGGTACAGGCAGTACGCAAAGCGGGTCTGCAATGGACCGATATCCAGCCGGTCTGGTTAAGCCCTGCTGATGCGCGTGCAGCTTTCCAGAAAGGGGCGATTGATGCCTGGGCAATTTGGGATCCGTACTATGCTGCGGCTCAAGTAGAAGATAAAGCCAGAGTTTTATCTTCAGGTAAGGGCTTAAGTCCGAATTATACCTTTTACCTGGCTTCAGAAAATTTAATCAAAAATCATCCGCAAGCCTTAAAAGGCATTATCAAGCAGGTCAATGTTGCAGATAAATGGGTACAAAGCCATAAGGCTGAAACTGCAAGCATCTTTGCACAAAGTACCGGTCTAAAACCGATTGTCAGCCAGACCTTTATCCAGCGTCGTCCGAATCCGTCTGGTGCGGCACCGCTCACCAAGAAAGTGATTGCCGATCAGCAGGAACTCGCAAACCGTTTTAGCGAACTCAAGATCATTCCGAAATCTATCAATATTCAGCAAGCCGTTTGGGCAGACAAATAATCTAAGGATTAAAGACATGAAAATTTTCTGGTTTATCCCGACACATGGCGACAGCCGCTACTTAGGTACCAGTAAAGGTGCACGCCAGGTCGATCATGCCTACATGAAGCAGATTGCGGTTGCGGTCGATAATCTTGGTTATGAAGGCGTGTTAATCCCGACTGGCCGTTCATGTGAAGATCCGTGGTTAACCGCAGCCAGCCTGATTGATGCGACTAAAAAACTGAAATTCCTCGTCGCGCTGCGTCCAGGTGTTACCACGCCTGCCCTGACTGCACGTATGGCTGCAACCTTTGACCGTCTGTCTGGTGGCCGTGTATTGCTGAACCTGGTGACGGGTGGTGATGAGCAAGAATTAAAAGGTGACGGCGTTTATGAAGATCATGCAACACGCTACAAGACTGCAGCTGAATACACGACGATCTGGCGTGAAATCCTGACCCGTTCACATACCGGCGAAAGCTTCACTTTCCATGGTGAACGCTTAAGTGTAGATGATGCCAAACTTCTTTATCCACCAATTCAAAAACCATATCCGCCACTCTGGTTCGGTGGTTCTTCAGATGCAGCCGTTGAACTGGCCACTGATCAGGTCGACACTTACCTGACTTGGGGTGAGCCGCCTGCAGCAGTGAAAGAAAAAATTGAAAATGTCCGTGCCAAAGCTGAAGCGAAAGGTCGCAAGCTAAGCTACGGTATCCGTCTGCATGTGATTGTGCGTGAAACCAATGAAGAAGCATGGAGAGCAGCAGACGAGCTCATCCAGTATGTGGATGATGCCACCATTGCTGCTGCACAAGCGAAATTCAAGCAAATGGACTCTGTCGGCCAACGTCGTATGGCTGAGCTGCACAATGGTGACCGTAGCAAACTCGAAGTGTCTCCAAACCTGTGGGCAGGTGTAGGTCTGGTACGTGGTGGTGCAGGTACAGCATTGGTCGGCGATCCAGAAACTGTCGCAGCACGCATTCAGGAATATGCTGATCTAGGTATCGATACCTTCATTTTCTCAGGCTACCCACATCTGGAAGAATCCATCCGTTTTGCGGAACTGGTATTCCCCTTACTTCCACTTGAAACTCAACAAAAACTGGCTCAGCCAAACCTGACTGGTCCATTCGGTGAGATTGTGGCAAATAACTACACTCCAGATGAGAACAAGAAGGCTGAGAGTGTTCAGGAGCCAGCTTAATGTCGAAAGTCGTTTCAGTTGAAACCCTTGCAGAGAAGAAGGTTTCACGTGGAACACAGCTTGGGCAGCGTTTGCTGCCCTGGTTAGTTCCTGTCGGATTAATTCTACTCTGGCAAATCGCATCGAGTACCGGTTTGCTGGAAAGCCGCATTTTGCCTGCACCGAGTGCAGTAGTCATCGCATTCTGGAATTTGCTGCTCAGTGGTGAGCTGTGGACGCATGTCAAAGTCAGTGCTGGTCGTGCCCTAAGTGGGTTATTGGTGGGTGGTGGTCTAGGGCTAATTTTGGGTCTACTCAATGGTTCATCCAAAACGGCTTCTACCCTGCTGGATACTACCTTGCAGATGATCCGTAACATCCCGGCTTTGGCCTTGATTCCACTGGTGATTCTCTGGTTCGGAATTGATGAATCAGCCAAGCTGTTTCTGGTCGCGATTGGTGTGTTTTTCCCAATCTACATCAATACCTATCATGGGATTCGTTCAGTCGATCCCCAGCTGATTGAAATGGGTAAAAGCTATGGCCTGACTCGCTGGCAGCTTTATAAAGAAATCATCCTGCCAGGGGCAATGCCTTCAATTCTGGTCGGCCTACGTTTTTCACTTGGTCTGGTCTGGGTACTGCTGATTGTGGCTGAAACGATTTCTGCCCAGTCCGGTATCGGTTATATGACCATGAACGCGCGTGAATTCCTGCAAACCGATGTCGTACTGGTGGGTATTTTACTGTATGCCCTGCTCGGTAAACTGGCAGATGTCCTGGCCGTGACCTTAGAACGATTCCTGCTGCGCTGGCATGCTGGTGGCTATCAAAAATAATTGAAAAAATATTGAGGAGCATGTGATGACTGATCTCAGCTTAGGGCGTCTTGCCAATGATCCGACTGCAGTGCAGGAGCCTGCTGCAACCGATATCAATCCCAATGCAGTTGCCGGTGCCGAAATCATTATTGAACAGCTGCACAAGTTCTATGGCTCGGTGAAGGTACTGGAAGATCTGGACCTGCATATTCAGCCGGGTGAATTTCTGGCGATTGTTGGACGTAGTGGCTGTGGTAAAAGTACCCTGCTTCGTCTGATTGCAGATTTAGAAAAACAGAGCTATGGCGAAATTAAATTCAAGTCTGCACGTCATATCCGTGAAGGCATCACCGCTGATGATATCCGCGTGATGTTCCAGGATCCGCGTTTATTGCCATGGCGCAGCATCGAACAGAACGTGCAACTCGGCTTACCCAAAGACCAGCATGGCAATGCTTCACAAATGCTAGAGAAAGTCGGCTTAAAAGAAAAAGCTGGGCTTTGGCCTTCACAACTATCTGGTGGTCAGCGTCAACGTACAGCTCTGGCACGTGCCTTGTCACATAAGCCACGTATTTTACTGCTGGATGAACCACTCGGTGCGCTGGATGCCCTGACCCGTCTGGATATGCAGAACCTGATTGAAAAATTATGGACTGAACAGGGCTTTACTTCGATTCTGGTCACCCACGACGTGAGTGAGGCCGTACAGCTGGCAGACCGGATTATCCTGCTGGATAAAGGCCATATTACCAAAGAGTTCAAAGTTGATCTGCCACGTCCGCGACAAAAGAATGTGAAATTCGCCGAACTTGAACAACAGGTCCTGAATGCGGTTCTGGCAACCTGAAATGTGAGGGAATCTGGAATAACTGTTTATTCTGGATTCCTTATTTCGAATCAAGAAAATATCTGTCTCACTGATTATTTATTCAGCAATTGGCAAAATTTCAACTTCATTCATTAATTTTATTTTAACTTTATGATGCTTTAAGGTAATAATTAGTACTTAAAAAATCATCAACCTTTTCAAAAGCTTGGTTTTTAATTCTTGCGCCTTAAACCGATACTAATTGTATCTTTAATCTAAAGAATAAATCATCATTATTCATAAAATTAGCACCTGACTTGATGCACAAATCTGATGATTTGACGTACAATTAAAAATTCCCTTTTTTAATTGTTTTTAATATTTGCTGATGGAACAAAAAAAGAGTACTCAAAAACGCAACCAGCTGCTGAATGCTGCACTCGATGTTTTTTCCCTATACGGTTTTAATGGGGCGAGTTTAGATGAGATCGCGCAAATTGCAGAAATGCATAAGTCGAATATTTTCTATTATTATGAAAATAAAGAGGCGCTCTATGTAGAGGTTTTAACGACCGTTCTACAAAAATGGCTGGCACCTTTACAAATGCTAGAAGCTGATCTTGAGCCTGAAGAAGCGATTACCAATTATTTGATGCAAAAAATTGAAGTATCGCGTACCCAGCCTAAAGCTTCACGCTTATTCGCTCTGGAAGTGATTCAGGGTGCGCCGCACATTTTAGAAATCTTAAAAGGTCCATTGAAAAAACTGGTCAAGCGTAAAGCCAAAGTGATTTCAAACTGGCAGGAACAAGGCAAGATTTCTAAAGATATCGATCCTGAACTGCTGATTCTGAATATCTGGGCCGTGACCCAGAACTATGCAGATTTCGCAACCCAGATGGAAATGGTAACAGGCAAGACCTTGCGTAACCGCAGCATGCAACAACGGATTATCCAGCATACTGTACATATGATGCTGTACGGCGTACTTCCGCGTACACAAGAAAAATAGGTCAACGCAAAAATTATTTGGCATACGGCCATAAATTTTATGGTCGCCGACCCCTTCTCTCACCCTTTATTATTATTTTAACGTTTGATATAAATTCAATAATTTCTGCGCACCTAGCAGCAGATTCTCTTCCCAGTCCAAATGAGCACTATCATCTGCACCGTCAGTAATATATTTAACTGAAATCAGGCGCACATCCAATTTTCTGCATACCTTGGCCAGCGCATAGCCTTCCATATCCACCAGCTGACAAGCCACTTTTGGTAAGCCTGTTTCAAAGCTATCCCCTGTTCCACAAACCCCTTTCGGTAAATGGGCAAAGAACGGTTCCAGATCAATTGCGCCTGGCAAATGATCATCCATCGGGGTAATACCAACTTCAAATCCTAGTGGTGAAACATCCATATCACGTTGCACAAAACGCTTAACTTCAACCAGTTCATGCGCCTTGAAATGGGAACTGCCTGCGGTGCCCAGATTAATCAGGGTCTTACAGCGAGTTTTCTGAATCACTTCAAAAGCCTTAAAAGCAGCATTCACCTTGCCGATGCCACTATAGTGGACTTCTACACCTTCTGCTTCGAACAAACCTTTGGATTCACTGGCCAATGCCATGATGAGTGCCGAATCTGACATGCAAACTACTCGATACTGAGAAAACCGTGACATTAGAAAGCAAAATCCAGGCAATGAAAAGCGGGTTTTTAGATTTCTGTTTTGCAGATCTTTCACTTAAATAACCGCAGAAGATTCTTGGATGGCACACTTTCTTCTTGATGGGTTTCGTGATTTTTCAATAATTTTTTTGCATAAAAACACAACAACAAGACGAATCGTTGAGATTATGGCAATATATAGCCTTTCCTATTTTTCAATTCCCTGATTTCGCCTATGCAGCTGCTCCGTCTCAATGCTTTAGCGTCACATTCTGAATTGCCAAAAACCGCCGTTACGATTGGTAATTTTGACGGCGTGCATCTGGGTCATCAGGCCATGATCAAACAGTTAAAAGCTGTTGCAGAAGCTGAGCAACTAAAAACTGTTGTGATGATTTTCGAGCCACAACCGCTTGAATTTTTTAAAGGTTATGAAGCACCGCCGCGTATTTCCTCTTTGCGTGAAAAGGTGGAATACTTAAGCGAACTGGGTGTGGACTATATTGCGGTCGCCAAGTTTGATCATCATTTTCGTAGCCTGAGTGCCGAAGCCTTTGCCGACATTCTGAAAGATAAACTGAATGCAGCGCATCTGGTTTTGGGGGATGATTTTCACTTTGGTAAAAACCGTCAAGGTAATAGTGAATTCCTGCGAGACTACGGATTTAAGGTTACCAACCTGCATACCATTGCCTTGGATGGTGAACGGGTCAGTTCTACCCGCATCCGTCAGACTCTGCAAGCGGGTGACCTGGCTCTGGCAGCCAAATTACTGGGACGTCCTTATAGTATTACCGGCCGGGTGCAATACGGCGACCAGATTGGCCGTACCATTGATTTCCCGACCATTAATGTCCGGTTAAACCGGCATAGACCCTGTCTGCAGGGTATTTATGGGGTTGAAGTCGTCTGTGAAACCGGATCACTCAGCGCCAAGGTTCAGCAAGAAAATCCTGAACAGCCGGGTATTGCCGGCTATGATCAGGGCAGCCTGTTTGGTGCCGGTCATGTAGGTACCCGCCCTGCGATCAAACAGACTCATCCGGAATGGCGATTAGAAGTACATTTTCCTGATGTTTCTGCTAATCTGTATGGCCTGTTAATGCGGGTAACCTTCTTGAATTATCTGCATGGCGAAAAAGATTATCCTTCGCTTGAAGCGTTAAAGGCCGGAATTGATGATGATGTTGAGAAACTGCTTGAGTTTCGTCGAAAACACCCCACATTTCCCTTTTAATGTCCCGTATTTTTATTGTAAAACGTGTCAGTCTAATGACTGATTAAATTGGAAGACAACTTGCATGAGCGATAAGCAAACTCCTGAAAATGCAGTGGATTATAAAGCCACGCTGAACCTCCCAGGTACTGACTTTGCAATGAAAGCAAATCTGGCAGTACGTGAAGCGAAATGGTTAGAAGAGTGGTATGCCGATGACATTTATCAGCAGATTCGTGCATCGCGAATTGGCAAGAAAAAATACGTGCTTCATGATGGCCCTCCATATGCCAATGGCCAGATTCACTTAGGTCATGCAGTCAACAAGGTACTTAAAGACATCATCATTAAAAGCCGCATCATGGACGGCTTTGATGCGCCTTATGTGCCAGGCTGGGATTGTCACGGTCTTCCAATTGAACTGAAAGTTGAAGAAAAAGTCGGTAAGGTCGGCGTTAAAGTGGATGCGCCTACTTTCCGTAAAGCTTGCCGCGAATATGCATTGAGTCAGGTGGAGCTACAGAAAAAAGACTTCATCCGTATGGGCGTGTTTGGTGACTGGAGCAATCCTTACCTCACCATGAACTTCAAGCAGGAAGCCAACATCGTGCGTTCACTCGGTGAAATCGCGAAAAATGGCCATATCCAGCCAGGTCTTAAACCGGTGAACTGGTGTCTGGACTGTGGTTCAGCACTGGCTGAAGCTGAAGTTGAATATGAAGATAAAAAGTCAGACGCGATTGACGTGGGTTTCACCGTGGTTGATCTGGCGGATCTGTCTGCACGTTTAGGTGTTGAAGTTAAAGACTCAACCGATATCGTGATCTGGACGACTACGCCTTGGACCCTGCCTGCGAATCAGGCGGTTGCTCTGCACGCTGAAATTGAATACCAATTGGTTGTTGCACGTGGTGAAGATAAAGCGGCGCAAAACTTTATCCTGGCCAAAGATCTGGTTGAATCTGCGACTGAACGTTATGGTTTTAATGCGGTTGAAGTGATTGCCGATTTTGCCGGTGCAAAACTTGAGAATCTGGTACTACAACATCCTTTAATCGCTGAGCGTCAAGTGCCAGTGATTCTGGGTGAACACGTTATTGCAACCAGCGGTACCGGTGCTGTACATACTGCGCCTGGCCATGGTGTGGACGACTATAAAGTTGGTCTGCTGTATAACCTGAAAGTAGATAATCCAGTGGGCGGTAATGGTGTGTATTTACCGACTTCACCACTATTTGCAGGCGAACATATTTACAAGGCCAATCCACAAATTATTGCGGCACTTGGCGAAGCTAACAAGTTATGGGCACATAAGCCTATCAAGCATAGCTACCCGCACTGCTGGCGTCATAAAACTCCGATTATCTTCCGTGCGACCCCACAATGGTTCATCAGCATGGATGAAAAAGGTCTGCGTCAGGGCGCATTGAATGCCATTGAAAATGACATCAGCTTTGTACCGGATTGGGGTAAAAACCGTATTCAGGCGATGATCGAAGGCCGTCCGGACTGGTGTATCTCACGTCAACGTACCTGGGGCGTGCCAATCCCATTCTTCGTGCATAAAGACACCAATGAACTGCACCCGCGTACACCTGAACTGATCGAAGAAGTCGCGAAACTGATCGAACAGGAAGGTATTGATGCCTGGTATAACCGTGAAGCCAAAGACTTCATTGGTGATGATGCTGAGCAGTACAACGCGGTTCGCGATACCTTAGACGTATGGTTTGACTCTGGTACAACCCACTATGCAGTGCTGCGTGACCGTGAAGAATTGACCGATCCGGCTGATCTGTATCTTGAAGGTTCTGACCAACACCGTGGCTGGTTCCAGTCTTCATTATTGACCTCTATGGCAATCAATCAACGTGCGCCATATAAAGGTCTGCTGACTCACGGTTTCGTGGTTGATGAGAAAGGTCGCAAGATGTCGAAATCGCTGGGTAATATTATTACTCCGCAAGACATTATCAAGAACATGGGTGCAGACGGCCTGCGTTTCTGGATCGCTTCAGCAGATTACCGTTATGAAATGACCGCAGGTAAAGAAATTTTTAACCGTGCATCAGATGGTTACCGTCGTATCCGTAATACCCTGCGTTTCTTGCTGGCGAATTTGAATGGCTTCAATCCGGAAACTGATGCACTACCTGTAGATCAACTGATTGCACTGGATCAATACATCCTGCAACGCGCGAATGATGTACAGGAAACCATCAAGAAAGCATATGAAGATATGAACTTCCATATCGTGACCAATGCCTTGACCAATTTCTGTATTAACGACCTCGGTGGTTTCTACTTAGACATCATCAAAGACCGTCAGTACACCACTAAAGCAGATTCACAGGCACGTCATTCTGCGCAAACTGCGCTGTATCATCTGGTACAAGCCTTTGTTCGCTGGATGGCACCAATCCTGAGCTTCACCGCTCAAGAAGCATGGCCACTAATTCCAGGTCAAAGCGAGAAATATGTGTTCACTGCTGAATGGTACGATATTCCAGTTTCAGCACAGGCAAACCTGTTGTCTGAAGCAGACTGGCAAACCCTGATTACAGTGAAATCTGCGGTGAACAAGCACATTGAAAATGCGCGTAACGAGAAACTGGTGGGTTCAAACCTGTCTGCCAAAGTTGAGCTGTGGGCCAATGATGAACTGAAAGCTGTTCTAGACCGTCTGGGTGATGAGCTGCGTTTCGTTCTGATCACTTCTCAGGTGATCGTGAATCCGTTTGATGCTGCTCAAGGCAATGATGCTGAACTTGAAGGTCTACGCGTGAAAGTATCTGCGGCAGATGGCGAGAAATGTGTACGCTGCTGGCATGTACTTCCTGATGTGAATACACATGCCTCACATCCAGGACTATGTGGTCGTTGTATCATTAACCTCCCGAGCGGCCAAGGTGAAGAGAGAAAATATGCCTAACCCACAGCAGAAAAAGGGTCTGTTCCAGTTCTATCCTCACAATTTGTGGTGGATTGGACTGGCTATTCTGGCGATCATTCTAGATCAATGGACCAAATGGATTGCGGTAACACATCTGGAATATGCAGATCCGGTGCCCGTCCTGCCCTTTTTAAATTGGACACTGTTACATAACTATGGCGCTGCCTTTAGTTTCTTGTCCGATGCCGGTGGCTGGCAACGTTATTTCTTTACCTTACTTGCAGGTTTAGTGTCTGTGGTTTTCGTGTTCTGGCTGATGCGTATGCCAAAGAGCATGAAAGTCTTGCCACTAGCAGTTGCCCTGATTCTGGGGGGGGCTATTGGTAATCTGATTGATCGCATTTCTTTGGGTTATGTGGTTGACTTTATTCATGTCTATTATCAGAACAGCCACTTCCCTGCTTTTAATATTGCGGATAGTGCCATTACTTTAGGTACGATTCTGCTGCTGATTGATACGTTTTTCCTGGAAAAACACCGAATTCAACGTGCACAGGCGCAACATGACTGATTTTATTAATCCTAACGAGGAAACTCGTGTTGAAGACGGCTCTAAAGTCGAGCTTCATTTTTCTGTCGCGATCGAAAGTGGCGTAGAAATTGACAATACCCGTAGCCGTGAAGAACCGGTAAGTCTGACTATTGGTGATGGCAACCTATTACCAGGTTTTGAAAAAGCCTTAATGGGCTTGCGTGCCGGTGACCGTCGTACTGTCAGCCTTCCACCCGAAGAAGCTTTTGGTCCGTGGAATCCTGAAAATGTTCAAAAATTTGATACGGTGAAATTTGGCGAACGTCCGATCGAAGGTCACATGATCGAGTTTGAAGACAAGGCCAAATCGACTTTGTATGGCGTAGTAAGATCCGTAAATGATGATATTACCGAAGTGGACTTTAATCATCCTCTTGCAGGTAAAAATATCACCTTTGAAGTCGAAATCTTCAAAGTCACTCCGGCTGGCCAGCAAGGCGTGAAGCTGATGTAATATCAGCTAATCACATGATTTAAAACAGCTCCTTCGGGAGCTTTTTTAGTTTCTAGATACAAATCCTCTCTAGTCTCTATTAATAAATCTGATTAATTTAATTTGATGAGAATACGATAAGAAAGGGAAAGATATGAAAATTTATATTGTGGTTGGCAGTGTGCGTGAAGGACGTACAGCAATTAAGGTCGCACATTGGGTACTACAGGAAATTAAAAAATATGGTTTTAGCACGCTTGAAACCGAACTTGTCGACTTAAAAGAATGGGACCTTCCGCTTTTTGCTGGTTCTCATCCCCCATTGACTGGTATTTATGATCAGCCGAAACAGCAGGAATGGGCCGACTTTATTGCTCTTGCGGATGCATTTATTTTTATCAGTCCTGAATATAACCATGGCTATAGCCCGGCATTAAAGAATGCCCTGGATTATCTGGCCAAGGAATGGCAAGGCAAACCGGCAGCTTATATCGGTTATGGTGTCACCAACGGCTCACGTTCCATTGACCAGATCCGCCAGGTCGGCACTCAGCTCGGTATGGTGGATACCAATGCGATTGTAGAGCTGCGGGACATTTTTAGTCGCAATAAAGACTACAGCTTTGAAGGGAATGAATTCGACAATAAAACACTCAGAGATGTCGTGGATAAGCTGATCCAGTATGTCAGTGCCTGAGGACGACAGCGATGTGCGCTTTAGCCTACAGGCAGCGCAGAATTTGTCGGCTATTCCCATTTTCAGTTCAAGGCTATAGTTTCATTCATAGACAGACAGGAAGTCTGCAAAGCGATACAACAACAATAAAAAGCGCAGAGTAACAGGACGTTGACAGGTCAGACAGGAGTCAGATCTGAGAAGCAAATCCAGAAAAGCCTCAACAGGATGTTGGGGCTTTTTTGTATTTAAAATCTGGTATTTTTCTAAAAAGGTCAGATCTCTACATTAAAGCCTAAATTGACATCACAGGCTGCTTGTCCGCCTCGGATTCCCCAGTTTTCCAATGGACTTTCTCACAGATGAATCAGGATATGATCAGGCGGAATGCCCAGTTTTCCCAAGCTTTCTACACAATCTGCTGATACAGTTTGCGCTTGGTCTCCAGACTCCGGCCAGCGAAGCAGTCAATACTGATCTAGGTAAAATATTCAGGCTGGGTCAGATGAGTCATATACTGAAAACGATGGGCTTCATGTACCACCAGCCGGATATTACGGTCATAGTCAGGCAGCTGAAACGCATTTTTCACACATTGAAATACGCTGTCGAGTAACTGCTCTTCATCAGCCTGGGAATACTGCTGCCGGACTTCAATTTGAACGGTAGGCATGTGCTTCTTCTTTTTATTATTTTATTGAATTCTTTTAGATATTTTTTATTGAATAGAGAGATGAGCTTTAATAAGGTCTTCTATCTCTACCATATCGCAAAATTATCCTGAGAACTCTGGAATTAATTGGATAAATATTTTCAAGTGAGCTTGTCGCCTCTGGCCTACAGCAGATGCAGTCAATGCCTCTACTCGGTCTTTCTGACTCAGGCTATATTGAGTGCATACCAAGACAGGAAGCCTTGCAAAAACAAGAATAAAACATCGGCAGGATGCTGATCGATACCGGAGGATAGGTATCTGAGCTAAATTTGAAAAGGCCCTCACAGGAGTTGGGGCCTTTTTCTTTCATTCTGATATTAACTATTTAGCTTTTTACTGAGATGCGATCATATTAAGCAACTTGGCTTTTGGACCATCTTCAATCACCCAGAGTGAGCCATCTTTGGCCTGAATCGCACCACGAATCCGCTCTTTCATATCCAGTCGCTGTATTTCTTTAACAGGGCTTTGAGTAGTATCAATTACAATCATTGCCTGAGAAGAAAGACCTGTAGCTATAGCTTTATTTTTCCATTGAGGAAAGCTATTGCCAGTATAGAACAGCAAGTCTGAAGGAGAAATTACTGGAGTCCAATCTAGTGCTGGTGCTTCGAACTCTGGTCGGGTGCTGTGATCCGGAATCGGCTTGCCATCATAATGATCTCCATTGGAGACGATCGGATAGCCATAATTTTTGCCTTTCATCACTTTATTCAGCTCATCACCGCCTTTAGGACCCATTTCAATCACCCAAAGTTGCCCTTGTGGATCAAATGCCAAACCGAGAGGATTACGGTGCCCCAGACTCCAGACCTGCTTGGCAATTTCACCCTGATTCATAAATGGATTATCGGAAGGAATTGAACCATCATCATTCAGACGAATAATCTTGCCGGCATTGGAGTTTATGTCTTGAGCTGGATTAAATTGCTGACGTTCACCCGAACTGATCCAGAGTTTGTTATCTGAGCCAAAGATAATCCGGTGCCCATAATGGCCCTGACCGGAAGAAAATTTCGGTACCTGAGTCCAGATTTTTTTGATCTGAGTGAGCTGTGGCGTGCTCTTGGTGAGATCTAACTTGCCACGAACCACGACTGCACCATAACCACCCTGCCCCTGTTCAGCATAACTGAGATATACCCACTGATTCTTGGCAAAGTCAGGATGGAGTACGACATCGCCTAAGCCCCCTTGTCCACCATAGGCCACTTGAGGAATACCCTGAACAGTTTGAGTGCTACGATTGGCTGGATTAAATAATTTTAATTTTCCTGATCTTTCGGTAATCAGTAAACGTTGATCTGGCAGCTCAGTCAGTGCCCATGGCTCATTCAACTGCGTAAATTCTTCAACTTTATAGGCTTGCTGTGTGGTTTTGACAGCGGATTGTCCAGCTGGGGATGCTGAAGTCTTGTCTTGGGCACAGGCAGTCAGGCTATAGGAACCTAAGCCTAATAATAAAATTGCTGCAATTTGAGTTTGTTTCATTGTTATTTTTCATGCTAATTTCATTCAGATAAGTACCAATTTAGCATTCCAGACAGCGGCTAAAATAATAAAAAAGTAAAGGAATCGTAAGCGGATATAACATAATCTCAATAAGATAGCTGATGTATTGATTAGATTTTTTATTATTTAATATAGGCTGAATCACGAAGAATTTTCGCCTGATACAACCGCTGATCTGCTGTTTTCAGTAAACGGTCAACATTTTTATAGATATGCTCTGCATCCATAATCGCTGCCCCAACACTGATACTGATCCAGGTCTTGTCATCCCCACGATTGGCATGTTCCAAATTGAGCTGACGAATGACCTCACAAAGTTGCTCGGCAAAAGCTTCGGCTTCCTGCGAGGAAATATCTGCCAGTAAAACCGCAAATTCCTCTCCACCATAGCGGGCCAGAAAGCCATTTTCAGGCAATATTTGCTGAATAGTTTGAACCAGTGTTTTTAAAATATAGTCACCTTTGAGATGGCCATAATAGTCATTATAGTTTTTAAAATAATCTACGTCGATCATATAAACAGCCAGCGAAGTCTGATTTGCGATTGTATATTCATATTGCTGCTGAAGCTGTTCATTTAAGGTAAAGCGATTATAGGCACCTGTCAGCGAATCCAGCCTCACCTGCTGCGCGAGTTTCTCATTAAGCAGAGTAATATCACGTGTACGGTCCTGAACCTTCTGATCAAGTTCTTTATTCAGGCGCAAAAGCTGCTTGTTTAACAACTCGGTATTAATACTTTGCACCGCATAATCACGGCTGAGCTGAAAGGTAATTAAAATAAAACAGGCACAAGAGGTATAAAATGCAATTTCAACTGAATCTATCACCTTTAAAGCAAGTAAATAGTCATGCAGAAAGGTCAGGCAGACTAGCACCACCGCAATAGATTGATCTTGGAATAACGCACATGCGATTTATGCATGCGGTAAGCGCCATAAAGCAGATTAATAAAGACCAGTACTGCAATACTAAAGCTCTGGAAAAAGAAACTCTGGAAGATATAAGGCAGCGTAAACAGGGTCACAGCTACATTGATACTAATTAGCAAAGCTGTGATTTTTAATAAATAAGGATTTAACAGTCGATACGGCAATAAATAGATATAAATCAGGAAGAACAGAGTCGCCAATTCAGTCAGTAAATACTCAAATCGTGTGCCCCATACCCAGGAAATATTCGTGAATAAAGTATAAATAAATGGAACTGCAAAGAAGCTACGCAGGCTCAAGCACAGAATAAATAACCCTAGAAACAGCAGCAAATTACCTGCTTGCGTTTTAAGGCTGCGAAATACTGCAAAGAACACCATAAAGCAGCCAATCATCAGCAGAACGCCACTGATCACACTTAAAGGAATCACCTGATCATAAAACTTATCCAGAATAGGCTGATTAAAGCCAATAAACATGCTGTTTTCCAGCCCGCCACGGATATGGTGATAACTTGAAGCCTGAATGGTAATCGTCACTTCCCGCTGTGAGGGAAAGAAGCCAGCTTTGGCGCCATCATGGTCTGATGCTGACCGTGTATGCCTACCTGCCCTACTTCTATCAGGAGATGATCATCAACATACAGGCGATAAGCCCCATACTGGTATGGTACGTAAACATAAACCGCATGATTAATGGCTGATTCAGGCAGCCTGAAGGTTTTTTGAAAAGTTCCAATATAGTCTTTATGACCTGTTAAGGTCAGGAAAGAATTAGGTAAATGAACTTTTTCAACAGCCAGAGTCTGATTAGAGGAAGTTAACTGAGATGGTCACTGCCCAGAAGTGGGATCAATCAGCTGATTGGGGTAGAAATCCCATTCTCCATCGAGTTTGACATACTGATGATGATCAAAATTTAATTCTGTTACAGCGTATAGCTGTGGAGAAATCAAACTGAGCCATATCAACACAAATGTGTTTATGAGAATCTGCTGCATATGACTCAGAGAATAAAAAATATTTACACGAGTAGTATAACATTTTACAGCTGATCAGAGATTATACAGCTGTAAAAAATTAGTCGTTAAAGAGAGAAAAGTGATTATATAAATATAAAAAAGCCCCCTGCGTGAGCAGAGGGCTTTTGGAATAATGAGCTGGCGATGACTTACTCTCACATGGGAGACCCCACACTACCATCAGCGCTAAGAGGTTTCACTTCTGAGTTCGGGAAGGGATCAGGTGGTTCACTCTTGCTATGGTCGCCAGCACA
>NZ_VPDK01000017.1:0-66715 GCF_013417725.1 Acinetobacter sp. YH12233 | reverse complement strand
ATATTGAAATTTATTACAATCGAGTCAGAAGACATTCTGCAAACGGCTGGTTAAGTCCAGAAGCCTTTGAACAGAAATATATTAAAAGTTTAGAGGGGCTGGTTGTCCACGATACTGTCTAGGATCATGGTTTTAGGTCTTATTTATCAGGATCCTTTATTTGTTTTGATAGGGCTCTTGTTTGCTGTTTGCGCAGTATTATTATTTTCCATGATGAAGGAAAGTCTTGCTGACTTTTAGATCACTCATTTTGTTTAAAAGCTTAAAGATTTGGACTAGAGATCAAGGTGAATAGCAGGATGATAGTCATCAATATTATGCACCGAGATGGAATCAACAATTTAGAAAAATAATTGTGTTGAAAAGTCTTTGGATTAATCAGTGTAATAAGGAAGACTTATACGGGCAACCAGTCATGTGGATTAGATTGATAAGATGATCTGATAATACACTCATTGCTGGGTGCTATTTTGCAGAAGTTCATCGAAAGATGGGCTTTTTTGTTACCTAAAATAAAGCTTTATCAAGTTCATACTAGAAATTATTGACTCCAAAGATCACAATTTAGACTTTTTATATATGGATAGATATTTAATTTCTATATATATTTATATTTGTCATGAATTGGCTATTGTTTGACCGTTGTACATTTCGTCAACAATCCTGAATCAGCGCAAAATGATAAAGGGGAAGAGCCCACAGCAATGTGGGCTTTTTTATTGCCTAAAGAAAAGTTTGGCTTAATTTCTTACTAGGTATCTGGCTTGAATAGCTTAGCTAAGTAATAGATCTGGTCAAAGAGACTGAGATTAACTAGAAATTTGAATAAGTGACTTATTTCTATTTTATCGGTCAATATGATTGTTAATCATCGACTTAATATCAAAGTGTGATTGACTGCATACAATATTTTCATTATATTTTACCATATGTTCAAAAATCTCCACGTTTTGAATTTAGAGTTCTGCCCACATCGTCCCCAATGATGTGGTTTTTTTTTGACTAGAATAGCTAAGTGATATTTTCATTAACCTATAATTAAAGAAGAGGGTAGCACCTAGTTCTGTGAAGAGGCTATTTTTACATCAATAGGTATGATAGATTAGGGTTCTGGCGGTAACTGCCTATACGGATCAGTCCAGCAAGTTCATCTTGTGACACTCCCGTCGTTTGAAGTGTTACTATGAAGAAGCTCATCGAAAGATGGGCTTTTTTGTTGGTTTATTAAACAAAAGGGTTCATACTAAGGCTCATGCTTAAATTAAGTTGAATCTTTTGAAAAACAAAAGAGTTGTAATTTTAGGCGGAGTATTTTTGGCATTTATATTCTTTCTGTGTTTCCATTTATATAATCTTTCTAGCGAACAAGAAAGAGCAAAGAGTTTAGAAAAATTGTCTGATGAGCTTAAAGCTTCTGAATAGATAAGTTTAAAAGATAAAACGAAAGCCCATCATAAGTGGGTTTTTTTTACAGGTATATACATTTTTATTTCTTAAAAATAATATTTATTTAATTAAATGAAATGTTATAAAGAATCTTCACAGTCTTTTAAATAGATTGATGCACCTTATGAATAAATATAAAGCGATAGATCTAAGTTTTCTTAATTGGGTATATGATGAAATTTTAGCGACTTTCGAGCCCACAAAATCTAGAACAATAAATAAATCACGATTTCTATCAGAAAATCTAAAGTTAATTGCTGAACATCTCGGTGAAGATGCGTCAGTGACAACTAAGGTATCAGCAGTAAGATTTAAATATAGATCACAAACTAAAACTTTATGGGTATTTGACGTACCCGATATTAATGACAGGTTCACATTCATTAAATATTTATTCGATTTCTTTCCGAGTTTTTAAAGTCCATAGAAATAAGAGCTTTTTTGTTGCCTGATAAACTTTATACGGCGACCAGAACACAAAAATAATTAAATAGTGTAATTCCTGTCTAACAAATAACCAAATTTAACCCAAAGCCAACCAGCACCCACCATTCAGTAATGCTTCTTATACTATTGCTGCACTATATAAGTGCTACTTTAAAGGTGCTCCATGAATAATGATGAACTAGCTAAAAACTATAACGACGTGTTAAAGAAGCCTACCCGCTTAACTTCCCCAGGTTAAGCGGGTTATTTTTTGTCTGGAAAAAAGTATGCTCCGATTACTATTCTGCTTATTCTGCCTACATGGTGCGACTGAGATTAGCGACGGCAAGAAAGAATGCCGGGATTGTTTGAAAAAAGTTTAATTTAGAATGATAAATTTTTTTTATTATCAATGAGTTAAGTATTCTGTGCTATTTTATTTTTCAATAATAATAGGCTAATAATTGGTTTGAATTTTGACTTAACGGGCTGGTTATGAGCACACATACAATGTATTCACACAACTGATTACTTAATATCAGTTATCAATTCTAATGTTATTAATTTTAATAACCCATATTTTGAATTCAAAGAGGCTCGAAAGGAGATGAGCGCTAAAACTCTTGTTGAGGTGGAGCGCTACTATCAATACTCAGCTATCGACCTAACTATCACCCAAGTCAATGGATGGGTTGAGTTTAAAGCAAAGTTAAAATCATAGCCGAACGTATTACGGCAAACTAAACCTCTTACATTCTAAATGTTGAGGGGTTTTTCTTTTCTTATTGGTGAGCCCCATGATAGACAAAGTACAAGCTAAATAAGGCTCAGATTTTGTAACGTTAAGCTGTCTAAATGTCAGAACCTCAGTCATTTTAATTCTTAGAACCATCAAATGATTACGATTGATAAGCTCATGATTGAACTAAAAGAATAAATTAAGAATTTAGGTAATGTATTAAGTTAAAATCTAACTTTTCTAAAATTAGTTAAAGAGCTTTGAAGAATCTATAGATGATTAGCTTATAGATTAACTAGACTCAACCGAGACCCATTCAATGCAACTAAGTGCAACTTATATTTATTTTAAGTTATCAAAAATGAAAGAGTATCTAGTTTGATGCAATCTCTAGCTATTCATTACAGACTCAGTTTTTTCTACTTTTTTTATTATGCGATTGTGGGCGCATTCATGCCTTTCTGGAGTCTGTATCTAGAGGATCAAGGCTTTAATTATCAGGAAATTGGGATTTTATCTTCGATTGCGATTGTCACCCGATTTTTTGCGCCATTTATTTGGGGATGGATTGCAGACAAATCCGGGAAACGCATGTTGCTGGTGCGTATAGCTACTTGGATGGAAGCCTGTATCTGGTTCATGATTTTTATCATTCCCAATAGCTTCCAGTCAGTTGCTTTGCTCATGCTGATTTTCAGTTTCTTTCAAAATGCAATTTTGGCTCAGTTTGAAGGCGTGACTTTATTCTGGTTAGGTGAGAAAAGGGCAGAGCTCTATGGCAAAGTCCGTAAGTGGGGATCTATTGGATTTATTATTGGCGTATTTGGTTTAGGGGCAATTTTTGAAATTATCAGCATCAGTATGCTACCAATCTTATTGCTCTGTATTTCATTTCTGGCTTTTCTCTGGTCATTTACCATCAAAGAACCTACAGCAGCACCGACAGCTCAGAAAAAACTTGAAGCCTTATGGCCGATCTTCAAGCGTCCAGTGGTATACAGTTTTTTCCTGATTGAATTGATCATGCTGTTTTCGCATGCACCGTTTTATAGTTTTTATAGTAACTATCTCAGCCAGAATGGATTCAGTACCAGTCAGATCGGATTGCTTTGGTCGGTTGGAGTCATTGCTGAAATCATTATGTTTGCCTACGCTACATTCTTTCTGACACGCTGGTCATGGCGTCATCTGGCAATGCTATGCCTGTTAATGACTGGTTTAAGATGGTTGACTGTCGGCATATTTCCATCGTCATTTCTGGCACAGTTTTTTGCCCAGACCATTCATGCCCTGAGTTTTGGTTTATTCCATATGATTGCCATGCGGGTTATTTTTCAGAACTTCTCGGCTGGACAGCAAGGCCGTGGACAGGCACTGTATAGCACCATGTGGGGCTTAGGCGTGGCGAGTGGCAGCATTCTAGCCGGTCGTTATTGGGATCAGGTCGGTGGAACATCAATCTTTATTGCTGCTGCGCTGTCGACCTTGCTGGGCCTGTTGCTGGTATTTGGCTTACCCAGCAAAGTCGAATTGCAAAAGCAGGTTTAAGATACGATTGAATGATTAAATGCGGATTTTGGAATATTGATTAAACCAGGGCTGAGCCTGTTCTAATTGAGCGGCCAGTTGTAACAGCAAATCTTCACGGGCAAATGGTGCAATAAACTGTGAGCCCAAAGGCAGGTTATCTTCATTCCAGTATAGCGGTACAGACATTGCAGGAAGGCCGGTAATATTGGCTAACTGGGTGAATGGCACCCATTTTAGGTTTTCTTTCACAATCTGGTCGACCAGCTTACCTTGTGCCAATAAATGTGCCTTATTCATTTTTAATAAAGCTTTAAGAATCGGCTTCTGCCAGTTTGGTGTCTTGACTTCGCCATTTTTGGGTGCAACAGTGGCCGTGGCTGGTGTCAGGTAGAGATCATAATCATCAAAGAAATGATTCATCTGGGTCACATATTGTCCCCAGTTGGTCAGATTTTGGATATATTCAATTGCCGTCGTTTTGGCACCAAAAGCAGCTAGCGCCAGAGAATCCAGTTCAAAATCGCCTGATCTGGATGGATAGCCTTTCTGGATTTCGTCCAGCATATAAGAAAACTGGCTAAACCACGTCGTAATAAAATCTTTAGCCAGTTGCATGCCATCAATCTGCGGTTGATCCTCAACGACTTCATGACCTAAAGATTCCAGTAAACGGGCAGTTTGTTCTACCGCTTTAATAGCATCTTGAGAAACAGGCGTATCAATGCTGGAACGCGTATTAAATGCGATTTTTAATTTTTTTGGTGGTTGCTGAATCACTTCCAGATAATGTGTATGCGGACGTTGAATCGTAAACAGTGAACTGCGATCTTCACCATGGGTGGCATCCAGCATTGCCGCACTATCCCGAACAGTTTTGGTGAGTACATGTTGAATGGCAGCACCGTGCATTGCCTCACTCATTTGCGGTCCCCACGGCGTACGTCCACGGCTTGGTTTTAAACCAAACAGACCACAGTAGGAAGCCGGAATACGAATTGAGCCACCACCATCACCTGCACCGGCAATTGGCACAATGCCGGCTGCCACAGCAGAAGCAGAGCCGCCTGACGAGCCACCACTGTTATGTCTTAAATTCCACGGGTTTTTACAGCTTCCCCAGGCATCTGGCTCTGTAATGCCTTTAATTCCGAATTCAGGGGTGTTGGTACGGCCAAAGGTCACAATACCTACCTGTTCCCAACGATTAACAATCTCGGCATTGGTTTCAGCGATATACCCGATACGCTTTAAACCCTGACATCCATAAGACGTCGGATAACCTGCATATTCCTGAAACAGGTCTTTGACCAGAAATGGAACTCCAGCAAAGGGGCCAGACAGTTTTTGCTGGGTACGCTGCAAGGCATGCTCATGCATGGGAATAATAATGGCATTGATTTCAGGATTAATATTTGCACTGCGTTCTAAGGCAACTGATAAAAGTTCACTTGAATGCACCTGTTTATTTTTAACCAGTTCAGCCAGTCCTAATCCATCGTATTGTAAGTATTCTTCAAATTTCATCTGCATTCCCTAGCGTTGATATTGTTATAAGGTTGTAGAGGGTTTCAGTTCAGGATGCAAGCACCACCTGATTACGTCCCAAGTGTTTGGCTTGATATAAGGCCTGATCCGCGGTATTGATCAGTTGCTGTAAATCCTGAGAAAGCGGGGCATGTTGATGCGTAATCCCGAGACTCACAGTAATCGATAACGGTGATCCATCAGGTTGATACATTGGCGTTTTAGCTACCAGTTCACGAATACGCTCGGCAATAAACTGGGCCTTAGATGGTTTGGTATCCCAAAGCAAAATCACAAATTCCTCACCACCAATACGCGCAAACAGATCCTGAGAACGTAAATTGGAACGGATGATTTCAGCAAAGTGTTGCAGTACTTTATCGCCCACATGATGGCCAAAATGATCGTTTAAACGTTTGAAATGATCAATATCCAGCATAATCAGGGAAAACTGCACACTCTTGGAATGTTGCAGTAAATATTCACCTTTCTGAAAGAAAAAATGCCGGTTCATGGTACGCGTCAGACTGTCATGATTGGCCAAATACAATACCCGTTTAAACAGATCATTGCGGTTCTGACTGATGATACACAGGATCAGCGGTGATAATGCCAGCATAAATAGTCCGATCCTTAATGAGATATAAATGGTCGAGTCTGCCAACGTATCATGTGTAGTGGCATAGAACTGGGTCAGGCTGTAATACATCAAAATGATTACAAAGGCATTAATAATTGCAATCGTAAAGATGCGATAGGTCAGTGCTGCCCAGATTAAAGCTGCCAACGGATAAAGCAGGGCACCTGGACCGACAAAAATATTACTCAGGATAATACACAGGATTACCGTACCTGCTGGCAGCAGATAACTAAAAGAGTTCTGCTTCTTTCTGCGGTTTTTAAATAAATACTTGAGATCTTTGGTTCTAGGAAAGGCTAGAAAAAGCGGCAGGACAATAATGTAATTTACCATTTCGCCTGTCCACCACAGCCCGAAATCAATCCATAAATTTTCCTTGGTCATAAAGGAATGGGGAAGATTGGGTAAGGTCGCAACGGCAAACACTGCACTGGCCAGGCATCCTGCGAATGCACAGATGCCGAACATATGCACGAAAGTGAAACCAGTATTGTAGCACTTATAGTTGATCTGGAAATATCGGATAAAAAACAGCGATACAATCGTACTAATCAGGTTGGCAAGTGTTAGAAACAGGCTTTGTAATAGATTATTACCTGTTGCCAAATCGGCAAACATGAACGCACAGAAAGCACCTAGCCACCCGCCCATATTGTTTAAATGGGGGAAGCGTAAAAACATGGCCAGTAAGGCAGCATTGGCAGGCCAGAGTATGGCTAAGTAATCCTGTGTTCTGGTCATAATGCCAATCAAACAAGTCACTAAAATAATGAAAAGAATGACCAAGTAGGCATATGTTTCAGGATTCAAGTTCTGGTCTGTGATTCGAGGTATTCGCAAATCTAAGTCCTGTATCTAATTTTTATTTGTGAAATATCACTTTGTTTGGGAAATGCTTTTTACCCAAAAGTACAACTTTATTCTTGGAATAATCTGTTTTTACTTACGTTATCAATATACGTTTGTATACGAAATATATACAAAAAAAATTAAAAAAGGAAATCCATGTTTTTAAACTATAATGATAAAAATTTGTTTTATTTCGGTATTTAAACTGATGCAGAGCAGAATATGATCCCGAAAAATATGATAAGTTAAAATTAATTATTAGGATTGAAACGAAGCCTGTGAATATGAAAAAAACCTGTCTTAGCCTTGTCTTGCTCATGAGCTCATCTTGGCTAATGGCAACAGAAAACAATAATCAAACTGCAAATAGTATTGCGAAACCTATCGAAGTTCCGAATACCTTTACCATTAATACCCGTCCTGAAATTGTCGGGCTATGGGGAATGGAAATTCCAGATAATAAGAAATGTGTTGAATACTATAATTTTAAAGGCAATAACAACGTAGTGATTAAAAGCGGTTCAGAATGGACCACAGGGCTGTATGACTATCAGCCTTCACAAGATCCTGCTGCACAGATTCCAGCGCTGATTATGCAGGTTAAATACGACAATAATGAAAAAGACTGTTCCGGTAATCAGGTGGATCAGTCAGGCGAGATTTCGCAGTATTTTGTGAAGTGGCAGAACTCAAATACCATTAATTTCTGTGCCAATGAAAAAGCAGAACAATGTTTTGCTGTGCTTCGACGCATTTTGCCTTGATTGAAGGCTAGATATAAAAAACCGCTGAATTCAGCGGTTTTTTTATTAGATCAATTACTGGATCAAGCTTTTTCTTTGTCTTCAGCACCTTCAAGCTGCTTCAACAAATGTTTTTCCAGATAGTGAATATCCATTGCCTGTTCACAGAAATTTTCATCCTGAAGAATCAGATCTTTGTGTAATGGAATATTGGTTTTCACACCTGTCAGAATCATTTCATCCAAGGCCTGCTTCATGCGTGCTATTGCAGTTTTACGGTCTTTACCATGGGCAATTAGCTTGGCAATCATAGAATCATAATATGGCGGGATGCTGTAACCTGGATAGATATGAGAGTCTAAACGGATACCTGCACCACCTGGCGCATAAAAAGTCTCGATTTTGCCAGGAGATGGCATAAAGTTCGATGGATCTTCAGCGTTGATACGGCATTCGATCGCATGACCTTGAACACGTACATCTTCTTGCTGGATATCCAGACCTAAACCAGCCGCAATACGTAACTGCTGTTCAATGATGTCGATACCGGTGACCATTTCAGTCACAGGGTGTTCTACCTGAACACGGGTGTTCATTTCGATAAAGAAGAATTCGCCTTCTTCAAACAGGAACTCGAATGTACCGGCACCACGATATTGCATCAATTTACAAGCATTGACACAGGCCTCAAGAATGTCAGCACGAGCCTGTTCTGGCAGGTTAGGCGCTGGCGCTTCTTCAAGTACTTTCTGGTGACGACGCTGTAAAGAACAGTCACGGTCATATAAATGGATCGCATGACCATTACCATCGCCTAGAACCTGTACTTCGACGTGACGCGGTTTTTGCAGGAAACGTTCCATATAAACCGTGTCATCGCCAAACCACATTTCAGCATCACGCTGCGCAGCTTGTACTGATTCAAGCAGGGTATCCACACGTTCTACGATACGCATACCACGACCACCACCACCGGAAGCCGCTTTCACGATGAGCGGGAAACCAATTTCTTTGGCTTCAGCAAGCGCATTGTGAATCGTCACCGCATGATCACAGCCAGGTACAGTTGGTACACCCGCTTTTTTCATGGCAATAATCGCAGAAACCTTGTTCCCCATCAGGCGAATATGTTCTGGACGTGGACCAATGAAGATAAAACCAGAGCTTTCTACGATTTCAGCAAATTCAGCATTTTCAGACAGGAAGCCATAACCAGGGTGGATGGCATCTGCGCTGGTGATTTCAGCAGCTGTAATCAGGGCTGGAATATTCAGGTAACTGTCGCTACTTGCGCCAGGACCAATACACACGGCTTCGTCACAGAAGCGTAAGTGCATCAGGTCTTTGTCAGCGTCTGAATAGACACCGACTGTTTTAATTCCTAAAGTTTTGCAAGCTCGGGCGATGCGCAAGGCGATCTCACCTCGGTTTGCAATTAAAACTTTTTGCAACATTATGAATCCCCGAAGTGATTAGGCGCGGTAACGGAAAAGTGGCTGACCAAACTGAATCACTTCACCATTTTTCACCAGAATTTCTTCAATCACGCCGCTTTGAGTTGCTTCAATCGGGTTCATGATTTTCATTGCTTCAATGATACCCAGTGTTTCGCCAGCAGAAACAGTTTGGCCAATTTTTACAAAAGGTGCTTCGCCTGGGCTTGGAGCCGCATAGAACACGCCAACCATTGGAGATTTTTCAACTGCACCACGAGGAGATTTAGCTGCAGGGACGTCAGCTGCAGGTGCAGGCATTGCAGGAACAGCTGCTGCAACTACTGGATTACGACGAGTCAGAGCAATCGACTGATCACCTTCCTTAACTTCAATCGCCTGTAAGTCAGATTCAATCATCAAATCGATGAGCTTCTTGATTTTACGGATATCCATGAGACAGTATTCCTAATTAAGATTGTTTAGAAGATTGTATTTTTTCAATGACATAGTCGAGTGCGGCAGCATAGCCTTTTGCACCTAGACCACAGATCACGCCAATAGCTTTATCGGATAGATATGAATGATGTCGGAATGCCTCACGTGCATGGACGTTAGACAGGTGGACTTCAATAAACGGGATTGCCACGCCAAGAAGTGCATCACGAACTGCAACTGAGGTATGTGTCAGGGCAGCAGGATTAATAATGATATATTGCACGCCGTCTTGTTGGGCTTGATGAATTCGGTCAACAATTGCGCCTTCCCAGTTGCTCTGGAAAGTGTCAAGTTGTAAAGTAGCTTTTTCAGCCTGAGCAGTGAGCTGCTGATTAATATCTTCTAGAGTTAAATAACCATAAACTTCGGGTTCGCGCTTTCCTAGCAAATTTAAATTCGGTCCATGAATAACCAAAATGGTCGAAGTCATCTATGGTGCTCCAGTTAAAAAGTTTCAGGATAGGTTTGCAAGATGTCTACAAACTTCGCCTATTATGGCATGAATTCCTACATTATTTTTATAATTTCTTTGAATTGACATAGAAAAGCATGTACCACGCAGTGGCCATATAATGAAAACTTTGCAAGCATTTAGCAATGTTCAAAACTACCAAATCTTCGTCTTTTACATCATTTTTATATTTTAGATGAATTGGCTGAATTGTTACATTTATGCTGTGTAAGTTAGACCTCAATGTTTATTCATAATTCTTTTAAATTGAGTGTTTATTCGGCAATGGCTGGTCAAAAATAAAAATTATTACTCAAAGTCTCTGCTCATATCAAAAATTGTGGTGATCGGTAAAAGACCGGATTTTCATTAGATTTTTGAATGAATCAAATGTTTATTCTATTCATTATTCTGTAAACTAAAATATCAAACTTGGAATAAAAATCAAAAAGTTATTTGATAAATGGTATGAAGTGAAGTTTAGTATTAAATGGGTTTTATGTCGCTAGTAAAGCAAGTCACACATTATTTTTCTGCAAAAAGAGATAGGCTCATTGCTACTGAACATTGGCTAAATGATACTGGCCGTAAAAGTAAAATTAAAAACTTATGATTCTTCATTAATCTTTTACTGGCCTCATCTAATATTGACGAATGTGCTCAATTTTCTAAAGCTTACCTTTATTTGTCATTCTTTATGTTCACTCAATAACATTGGCAAAATGGCACTTCATGTATAGGCGTTGTTATTCATCTGAATGTTGCCTATGTTTTTAAATGATGAATTTTTAAGCTTAAGAACAAGATGGTATGCGGAATTACAATGATAAATGGGATAGTTAAGTTCAGTTAAAGTGCAATATGAATAGATATTCTGGATTAAAAGCTAATGGTATCTGATTGTATTTTGAACACATATTGATTATATAAGCTATTCAGAATCACAGAATAAAACCCAAGCAGACTTGATAAGCTATAATGAAGATCCCGTCAAAATACTATCGAAGCTGTTATGACACCTGCATGCAAATTATTAAAATCTCAAAAAATTGAATATAGCATTCACGAATATGAACATGATGCCAATGCCAAAAGCTTTGGTTTGGAAGCAGCAGAAAAGTTAGGGTTGGCAGTAGAAGAAGTATTTAAAACCTTATTGGTCACAGATGAGAAGCAGTATTTTGTAGCAGTTCTTCCAGTCAACCATCAGTTAAACCTGAAAAAAGTAGCATCAGCCTTTGGTTGTAAAAAGCTACAAATGGCTGATCCCAAACAGGCAGAACGTCTAACCGGTTATCTTGTCGGTGGGATTAGTCCGGTTGGGCAGAAAAAACGCCTGAAAACTGTCATTGATGCATCTGCAGAACAGCTGAATAAAATCTATGTCAGTGGGGGTAAACGCGGTCTGGATATTGGTTTAAAACCTGCGGACCTAGCTAAGGTTCTAGATGCTCAATTCGTTGATGTATTGGATGTCTAAAGTTCAAAGCATTTTTCAATAAAACTATCTTACTTAGAAGCGTTCATATCAATGGACGCTTCAACTTTTCTGGATTCTTATCTTTCTATTCTGTCGGAAAATTCTGTCGGAAAATTCAGCATGGTTTTTTCTTCATTGTATAGTGGATGATTGAGATCCACGGCCTGACTGTGGATTGAACAAAGATAAAAACAATAAAATAGAAAATATGGAGAATACCGCATGGAAATCCAGAAAAAACGATTATCACGGTTCTGTATGAGCTTGTCCGCGATGGCCATGCTCTCAGTCTTTTCAACTGCACAGGCAGACTCATCTACCTTGCCTCAGCCACCCAATTCCCAGCAAGTTTTCTTTGTAGGTAATAACTGGGATGGAACAGTTACAGTGATTCGATCTTCAGGTGACTTTGGCAAGGTTGGTGTGATCAACATGATTCCTGATCGTAAGGAGCGCCTGAAAGAGATTCACCTCAATCCCATTAAACTGATTGCCTATACCTATATTCAAGCTACTGCGGGTGAAGGTAATGATCAGCTGGTCGACGATATGTACTCCACGCCAGATGGACAGTCAGTGGTCGCATCCCGTCCAAGTTTTGCCGATGTGGTCTCTATCAACATCAAGACAGGCAAAATTAACTGGCGTACTCCAGTTGAAGGCTTCCGCGCGGATCATATGGCAGTTTCACCAGATGGCCAGCGTGTCGCGGTTTCCGCATCTTCCGGAAATGTGGTGCATGTACTGGATATTCATACTGGTAAGGAACTTGGTCGATTTGCGACGGGTGATAAACCGCATGAAAATATCTACTTTGATAATGGCAGAAAAATTCTGAACTCGGCCATTGGTAATGTAGAAACCTCTCTTGATGCGCAGTGGCAGGATTTCACCAAGGGTAAACGCTATATCACCATTGCAGATGCCAATACCCATCAGGTGCTTAAGAAAATTGACTTTAGACCGGCATTGGATGCGTTTGGTCGAAAAGATTTATCTAATTCAGTGCGGCCGATGGTCTTTAGCAAGGATGAAAGTAAACTCTATGCTCAGGTATCATTTTTTAATGGTTTGATTGAGTATGACTTAAACCAGAATAAAGTGACCCGTATTGGGCAGTTGCCAGGTAGCGATAGCATTCCCAAAGATCGTACCAAATGGGTGAATGATTCCCGCCATCATGGTTTATCGATCAGTGCTGATGGTGAGAAGCTCTGTGTTGCGGGCACGATGGATAATTACGCCACCATTGTCGACCGTCAGAGTCTGACTGCCGGAAAATTGATTCCTGCAGGTAAGCCATACTGGGCTACCCGAAGTCCGGATGGCCGTAGCTGTATCATTTCAGAAAGTGAAACGGATGTGGTGACCGTAATTGATTTCGCGACAGGCAATAAAGTGACCAGTGTACCTGTAGGCAATCATCCACAGCGTGTCCGGATCGGTTATGCCCCAGCAGACTGGTCTACACCGTAGCAAATAATGGCTTAAAAAGAGCAATGTGTTATGAACGTTGCTCTAAGCATTGTAGGTGGCATATATGAGGAACAAAACACTTACTTTATATCTGCTGGCGGGAATGTTATTGACCGGTATTCTGGTTGGGATTGCTTATCAGGTTCATAAGGATATCTATAAGGCAGAGTTCAATATACTGAAACCTGATGATCAGATGACTTTTCCAGCAAAGTCACTGATTACTTCGAATTTAAATCCTAAAACAGCTGTACCGGCAAGAACGGCTAGACACTCGGAAGTGGATTCTGAACAGCAGGTCTTATTACAACAGAGAGACCAGCTTTATCTGGATTTTACCCAAATGATGAATGGCTTAAGTCAAGGTGAAAAGCCAGACTATCGCCAGCTAGATCATTTGCTGTTACAACAGCAGAATCTGGTGAATGCTCGGGTCGTTGCTCCGGAAGAGGCGAGAGCTCAAATAGAATTTTTGCAGAAAGTTCTGCCTGAAATCTCTCCACAGCTTGATCAAGCCTTAAATGCATTGGATCAGAAAAGTTTTTAATCTTCCGGTTTAAAGCTTTATTTAGTTGTGAATACAGATCATAGATAAGCTTAATAAGAAAAAGCCCGTAGAAACGGACTTCTTCTTCATTCATTTTTTAGATTAAAACTTATAAGCAGTTCGCCGGTTTCGGGATACCAGCCAGTCGGCTTAAATGGCGTGCCACCAGACCTGTATTAAACTTTTCCTGTAATAAGGCATTGTTAATTTCCGGGTTGACTGTCTTCATCAAAAACTTAATCAACGGACGGGTTGCAGGAGAATGCCCAAACTGCTGATAAAATTGACGGACTGCCTGTAGCACTTCAAAATGCCAAGGAGTAAGTTGAAGTTCCAGTGTATCTGCCAGTACTTGGGCAACGTCTTCATTCCAGATGGTGTAATCGACTAAATGACCATCTTGGTCCAGTTCTAGATTCATATTTGACTCATGGATTATTTCATTGAGATGCAACGACTAAATTTCAGACATAGATCTGCAAATTCGGAGTAGTCGAGTAAAGCAACATTTTCCGATAAAGGTGAGATCAGAATTTCTGCATCATTTCTTAGGATATAAACTTGCGGCAGTTGCTGTACGAAAGCATGGTCCAGATACAGCACAGATTCTCCCATCAGGACCACCTGATCATCTGAAGCATGGAGCTGTGCTAATTGATCAAGGACTGACGCCGTCGCTGCATAATCTGGCTGGATCAGGTAAAGGGTTTGATCTGACATTTATTTATCCTTTGTCCTTACCAATACAATACGTGATCAAATTTTTGAACGAATTCTGAATTGAGTTCAATCAACTCAATCTCCTGCTCGCTTTGCTTTACAAAAGGAGAGTCCTGATTTTTCTGCTCAACCAGAATTGGGGTCAGGTCATAAAATTCGAAACTATCCACCAGATTTGAAGCCAGTTTAAAGGCATGTTTAAGCTGGTCAAACTGGAGCTCAGAACGTAAAAGACTCAAGGCCGCGCCTTGGAGTAATACTTTAACTTCAGCGCCGAAGGTCGCCAGTACCATCGTGGCAGACAGGCTTTCATGCACCTGTAAGCTGTTTAGGTTGGCTTGGGTTAATATAACAAGTACAGATTTCACACAAGATTCCTTTTAAAAGCAACACATCCTGAAAAATGAAGCATCTAGAATTGAATTAGACGTTGTGAGGACTGAACAGCATCAGCAAGCTCGCCTAGACCGACCAATTCAAAACCATCAGCAAGATTATGTTGCTGAATATTGTGACGTTGAGCATTTTCCTGATCTGTAATCCCACGCGCTAAGGCTGCACTGACACAAACAGGTAAGCGGATCTTCAGATCCTGCCAGGAACGTGTGAGATGACGCTGGTCGTCGGGCACCCATTGCAATGCATTTGCGACCGACACGCCATCTTGATAGAAAAATACACGGAAAGCTTCCTGTTTATGTTGTAAAGCTTGGGCGAGTCCAAGCGCATGCCAGGCATAAATAGAAGTCGGTGCGGAGGTAACAAGAATTAAGGTGCTCATCGAAATTCACTACAGGCTTGATCAACGCGGGATGATGATCTTGGCTACAAAGAAAGTAGGTAGTATACAATGATTTTAGATGATCTTTTCTGATAAAAAGACAAAAAATAAAATATAAAAAGATTTAATTTTAATAAAAACAATAATTTAAAACAGTCTATTAATCCTATCCCGTCACTAAACCATACCCAAAACTGCACAAAATCCCTTCTATATCCTTTCATTTTTTTACTTTACCGATAAAATGCAAAGTAATCTGCACCAAATCTGCACCAATAAAATGAAAATACCCAAACCCATCCAGCGAGGATCTAGCTGGCGCATCATTGTCACTTTCGACAAGCAAAGATATTCAGCCACCCGAGACACAGCAAAGGAATGTGAACAGTGGGCCTATAATAAATTGCTTGAACTTCGATCTGGTAAAAAGGCAATAGAACAAGGCGAAAAGCCGGATTATCCATTTAGGGAACTTTGTGCCAGATACTATCAAGAGCATGGCCGGCACATGCGATCTGCAAGAACGATCAATTTTAAAATTAAAAACCTTGACCGGATTGCACCAAATTTAGCTGACAAGTCTATTTATGATTTCAAGCCTGCTGACATTGCAGAATGGCGAAATAACCGTAAAAAAGAAGTGAAGATAGCAACACTCAGGAATGAACACGCCATTTATTCAGCCGTGTTTACCTATGCCATGAAAGAACTGTTTTTGATTGATTCTAACGTCTGGCATGCGGTCACCATGCCGAGCAAGGAAAAATCCAGAAGCCAGCGTATTACAGAAGAAGATCAAGAATTGTTGCTAAAGGCGTTAAGCTGGGATGGATCTACAACACCAGAAACGTCACGTCACTATGTAGCATGGGCATTTCGATTTGCTCTGGAAACTGCTATGCGTCAGGGTGAAATACTGGCAATGCGTAGGAAGGATATTAAAGAAGGCTTTGTGCATTTACCGATGACAAAAAATGGTGAATCCAGAAACGTGCCTTTATCTGGTGAAGCCAAAAGACTGCTTTCTTTATTACCTAAAGGAACAGATAAACTTCTGCCCATTGATAAACAGATATGTTGTGCTACATGGATGAGAGCAAAGAAAAGAGCAGGGCTTACACATATCAACTTCCATGATTCACGACATGAAGCCATCACTAGAATGGTGAAGGTGAGAAAATTACCGGTTGAAGTGCTAGCCAAAATTACAGGCCACAAAACTATCTCAATGCTGGTGAATACTTATTACAATCCAGATGCTCAGGATTTGGTAGAAATGTTTAACGACAGTGAGAGCTAATTAGCTCTCGGTCTGCCTACTTTAACTTTGGTTGTCAGCAGGTCATGGGCCAACTTTGGATTGTATAGCGCCTTGCCTTGTGTGCCTTGATTGATCGAAACTAATTTTTCTCTAATCGTAGTCACTGACAGATTGTATTTTTGAGCCAGATAGGAAGCTGAAACCAGTTCAACTTCAACCTCTTTAAGCTCCTTCACCGTTGCACCACCGATAGTCTGACCCAGCATAATTTGAGGCGGTCTTTCGGCTTCAACGGTGATGGTGTATCGAGCCATTAAGTTACCTCTTTTAAACTTTGTTGTACTGATTCCGGTAAACCAAACACATCCTTAAAAGCCTTATCAAATTCACCACTAGCAATAAATTGATCGATGCAGTTTTCCGGCTTCTGATGCTGAGCGATGTAGCTGCTCAATGCCTGATATATACCGTTTGAATTTCCTTTAGTTACACCGACATGAATCTTGTCACCGATGTTCTTAACTGGAAATCCAATATTGAGATTTGAAGCGTCAATGATTTCCATAAAAGGCACGAATTCATCCTGATTAAAAATCAGATCAAATGGCATTTCTTTATGCAGCTCATCACAAACATAGTTCGCCAATTGAAGTTTGGTTAGTTGAATTTCAGTCATTGGCTGACTCCTGTGCTTCGATCATGGCTTGCTTAGCCTCAAACTCCGATTTGAATAACTCAAATTTCCATCGAGTGCCGTATGAGGTTTCAATCAATTTCCACACACCGAAGAACTTCTCGGTAGAGATATGTGCTTGAGTGTGTTTATTCACAATCATGATTTGATCTTTTTCGATCCCATCACCTAAGCAATCCCAATCATTGCTTGAATTGCAGAAGTTCTCAGGCTCATCATCGTCTTGCCAAAAACAAGAAATATTTTCTTTCGGCACCAAAACAAACCCTTCCGGCACCGATTGGGCTTTCCAACTATCAAATCCGCTGATCTCCTTAACCACATCATCCATATCTACAATCATGTGGCCATGTTCATCATGGTAATACTGGTGTCCTGCAATCCTTTCTTGCAGTTCGCTTAGGTCTGGCACCGCTTGGGCTTTAGCTTCTTTCCAGGCAGACCAACTAAAAAGAAGGGCTGTGATTAATTTGCCACACTTCTTTTCAATGTCAGCAGGAACATTAGTACGCTTGATGTATGCTCCAAATTCAAAGAAGGTGTATTGCGCAACATGCTCAAGGCGTTTAAAGCATTCAGACTGCTCAAATTCAGCTTTTAATTTTTCAATATCCATCACGCCACCTTCATAATCTGATTAGCTACAATCTTTGCTAAGTTCTCACTGGTTTCATTCGAAACGTTCGGGCAGCGCAGGTGCATTTCATATTCATCGAATAACACTTGGCATGCTGCATTACCTGTTAAATCATTCTTCAAAAACACATAGCTCAGGGTTTTACGTGTACCTTTTCCGGAAAATGTAGAGCTACCATCTGTCAGTTCTTTCTTCGTATAACCCAGCTTTTCTAGCCAAAGCTTGAAACCGACTTCATGTTTCTTTTTGATTTTGAAAATCATGCCGCTGCCTCCAATGCTTTACGCAGATAAGGATCAATATCAGTGGTCAGCATCCATTTCACATAGTCCTTTGGAACCTCTTTTAATGGAGTACCTTTATGTTTGCCATAAGGCATTACATTTGGAGTGCGTACCTGTTCAGATAGGACATGCAATGAATTCATGTCTTTGATACCCAGTTTTAAACAGATGTTTTTCAGGATGATGTATGTGAACCAGATGTCATACTTCGCACTGTGAGCATTACGCAGGTAATTGCGTGCTTTTTCCTTGTCTGAACTTACGTAGTAGAACAAAGCGCTCAGCGTATGAGTTTCCAGTTCAGGCCATGTGAAGCGAGCTAGAGCTAAAGTACAGATAGACTTTTCAGGAACATCCGTACCACATTTACGGATCGCTTCAATGTCGTAATTGATGTTATGGCCAATCAAGCAATCCACATCTTTAGGCAAGCGGAAAGTATCAAAGCTTGGCTTGCCTTCGATGTCAGATTCCAGAATGTGGTGAGTTGCCATTGCACCGTATGCGATCGGCTCAGGACATGAGTAAAACTCATCAAATATCTGGCTTTGATCAAACCCCAAGTTACCTTGCTCAAAAGAGCAAGGTGCGTATGCGATTTCAATAGGGAAACCATTAATCGTATGAGTTTCCGTGTCCAAAATTATTGCTTTCATGCGTTAATAGTTTCCTTTGCCAATTTTTCAATTTCTTGTTGTACAGTCGCCAGTTTGCTGGCTTCGATTTGGTTAAGTGCATCAATACCGAGATGCTCACATACGGTTTTGGCATCAAGGCCGCGCTCATCAATGAAGGCTTGGAGGTCAGCCAGTTGCTGATCATTAATGCCAAAGAACTCGACAGGATCTACCCATGCATTACGCTGCATATCAAAGGTGCACTTCATTTCGTCAGCTCTGGTCTTAAGAGCAACACGCATATTTTTGTAATACGTATGATTCTTATCGATAGACTCAGTAAGCTGGTTTAGATCGCTGGCATACTGAGCCTCAGCACAGCTCTGGATCCAGTTATCCAAATCTTCCTGAGCCTTCATTGATGCAAGCTGCTCAGGTGTCATCGTATTGATGTGATCTTTAGCCTGCTTAATTAGGTCAGCCAAAAAAGACGGATTCGCTTTTAAGTCTGGAACCCATACTTCACCAGTTTCACCGCCTAAACCGCCCGCATTTTTGGCATGATGAGTAGGGCAAGGCCTAAAGCTGATCACACGTTCATGCTTGCCTTCACCTGTTTGCACAGTGGTCAGGTAACCCATTACATCTGCAATGCGGTACAGCTCATTACGGTTCTTACCACCAAGATCTGGTCGGTAAATTACCTGGTCACCGTTCTGATCTTCAGAAGCATGGGCAATGAAAACGACGTCTTTACCTGAAGCAATTAGCGTATTCACGTATTGCTTGAAGATGTTATTGGCCAAGCCTTGGGCCTTAAGTTTTAAAGAGCCATCTTTTTGCTTGTTTGTACTGTTTAGCAATAGGTGAGTCTTAATGCTTTCAAGCATTGCGCCAACGGTATCAATCACAATCGTTTTAAATGGTTCTAGATCCTGCATGGTCAGGTTAGCCACATCAGCCCATTGATTGACCTGAACCACAGCACCGCGACGCAGTTCACCG
This sequence comes from Acinetobacter sp. YH12233, assembly GCF_013417725.1. Lineage (NCBI taxonomy): Bacteria > Pseudomonadati > Pseudomonadota > Gammaproteobacteria > Moraxellales > Moraxellaceae > Acinetobacter > Acinetobacter sp. YH12233. The sequence goes on along the minus strand of NZ_VPDK01000017.1, from coordinate 46,934 downwards.
GTACGGTGAGAGCCTTTATCGAAATCGAATGAAATTGCTTTTTCACCAGTGAAGCCAATTGATGTTTTACCCAAGCCCGGATCTGCGTACAGATAAACGATGATGGCTTGTACCAATAGCGGTTGATCCGCTGGAATAATATTAATCGCCATCTCAACGTACTCCTAGCTGACGGTTTTTGCGTTTAAAGTTCTTATAGTCCTCAGACCCAAAGAAGCCGGTACTTTCTAAAACTTGATGTCGTTTATTTTTGCGCATGGCGACTCGCGCATTTTCCAAACCATCTAGAATCCACTGTGGAGCTGTGGACTTATCCATTTTCTTCAGCGAACCGTCAGGCTGGATGGAGTAGATCAACGTATCGCAGAAATAGTCAGTAATAGTCCCTGAGCTTTTGACACGTAAAGCGAAGTAGCTCACCCGGTTTTTACCAACCCTGTAAATCTCAAGTCCTTCAAACGTCTTGATGTATTCAGAGAAGTAACGATGAGTTAAGCCAAACTCTACTGGCATTGGAATGACAGGTAGTTCATCTGCTTTAAATTGCAGGAAACCAGTGTAAAGATCAGCAAAATTAACTTGTGCTTGGTCATTAAGCGGGGACCAATCATCAGAGCCATATTCACACCAGTAAACCAGCTGGCCATTCAAAAGTGCTTCAAAGATTTGATCGGCAGATTTAAGAATCATGACTGCACCTCCACCAGACGGTGTTTCATGATATAGCCAGCGATCATTGCGTTGATTTCGCGGTGATCCTGATAATCAGTGAAGTCGTTGTATGGATTGCCATTTGCATCGAATACTTTGATCTCACCAAGTTCTACAACTTCCACATTGGTGAACTCGGAACCTGGTACACCGTAATCGTCTGGATGTGCAGCAACTTCAAACGAAGTGATTTCCAAACGAAAGCCATCAAGATTCAGGGTTGCTTCACCGCGTACGTCATCAAGCATTTTTAAAGATACGATGCCGTATTCAGATTGAATGTTTTGAGCTGGAGCTGCTTGGTCAGTACCAAAGTCAGCATGCCAACCAAACGCCAATGCGCTTATAGTTAAGGCAGTAGCAACAAGAGTCACCTTGAAGCTATTGTGTGGAGTCAATTTTGCATTCATAATAATTTCACTCACAGTTAGGTTGTGGGTCACGCTCCAGGTAGTTGTCGTAGGCTACGCTGGGGCTTTTTGTTGTCTGTGAATGTAATTTAGTATTTACTAAATAAACTGTCAATAGTAAATACTAAATAAATTTAGTGAAAATTAAGTCTTTGCTAATTTTTATGTTTTAATAGACAAAAAGAAAACCCATCACAGGGATGGGTTGTTTGGAGTTTCACTATGTTGGATCACAATGAAAAATTAAAACTTGTAATTGAATTAATTAGTGCTGGTGTTACTGACGCCTCTATTATCATTGCGAATATAAAAGAAATCGAAGAGGGTTTATTTAAGAATTGCTCTCCTGCAAAACATCCTTAACATCAACACCACTCCAGCTTACGACTCTATGACATTGGTTGTAGAGTTTTAAATAATATTCTCTTGAATTGGGTTTGCGAAATTTTTCCTTATCAGCCACCCTTTCGGATTCTGAAATTATTTGCATTAATTCCAATGCAACCCTTTCAACCGACTTGTCTTTAATTTCGATTGGTCCACTTACTGTAGTGCTATTACTCATTCTTTTCTCCACCCGATCCAAGAGCCGCTCGGGTATGCGGCAAGGTAATTGTTATGAAATTAGAAACTCTTGTTTTAATGGAAGATCGTCTTCATCCTGGCTCAACACAGATTTATCTGGAGCACATAAAAGAAGATGTGCCTGAATTTTTTGTGCCAGTAGGCGATTACAATAAGTCGATTGGTTATTTGAAATTCAAGAATATCGCTAAAAAAGGCTGCTTTGAATTAAGTTCATTAGAGAGCCTAGACCATCCCAGCCCGTATCCACAATTTTCGTTGTCAGGTGTTTTATACTCTCGGCAGGCAGCTCTTGAAGCACACCAGACAATTTTTTCTTATCAGCAGGCGATAAATCAGATTGATCCACCTTTAATTGCAAAATAGTGCGAATGGTATCAGCCTCAAACCTTACAGTTACTACACCTAAAATCGCTGAAAGACCACCATCATCTTTTAGAAAATCCAAGCCTTTTTCTGTGATTTCCGGCTTCATGATAAGAATGGAGCCACCACCATCTCCAGATTTACTATGCACCACTTTGGTGGAGTTCTCGGTAAGAAGGCCATGACCCTTGAGATAGTTCAAATTGATAGCAATTTTATGATACTCAGCACTATCTGGCTTTCGCTCATAATCAGTCCATACAAATGGGTAGCACTCTGCGATCTTACTTAACAACTCAAGCTGTAATTCTCGATCCAATATCATATAGCTTCCTGCTTATTGAGCCGCGTCGGGTTCGCGTTTTTTATTAATTAGTCTCAGGTGATTTGCTCAGGGCTTTATCCTGATACATTTTTTCATCTGCCTCTATGATAGCTGCTGATAGACCGTATGTGGGATTTCGCATTGCAAAACCAATTGCAGCACTAATGCCAGCTTTTGCAATAGCAGTTTGAATTCTGGTTGCAAGTTTATCCGCATTTTCTCGGTTGGTTTCAATACTGAGTACAGCAAACTCATCACCACCTAGACGAGCGACAATATCATTATTGCGTACAGTGTTTTTGAGGGTTAAAGCCATTTTTTGAATGAGTTCATCACCTGCAGCATGCCCCAAAGTATCATTGGTGATTTTGAGGTCATTAAGATCAATCATGAGAATAGCAACAGGGTGACCATATCGCTTGCAGCGCTTTTCTTCTAATACAATTAACTGGTCCCAAGCACGACGGTTAAAAAGGCCAGTCATGGGATCGGACAATGCCTCCATTTCAAACCGTTCAGCTTTACGTATGTACTCAGCGGCTTTTAATTCAGCTTGAATATTATAGCTAAGCACTTGTGCTAGCAGCTCAAATAATGGAGCTTCCTCGACCAGATTTTTAGATTGAGGTTCAGGATCGATTGCACAGAGAGTGCCAAAAAGGGACCCATCTTCTTTATACAGAGGTTGGCCGATATAGGCTTTAATTGGGACTAAGTGATTTATAGGTGCGTCTACGTAAACTTGAACATCGGGCGAGTAAGGGGCAATGCGGGGCGCATTATTTTGTACCATGTGTGAGCAGAACGAATCTGCCCATCGAAATACTTGTCCTGGCTTAACGTTATAGCCATTATCTTCACTTAGTAACACAATCCAGTCATCACCTTCAGTACGGGTAATCATCCATAACTTAAATCCAAATCGTTGAGATAAGAATTTTAAAATGGCTTGGCCAGCTTCTTCGAAATTCTTAAAGTTAATATTATTCATTAAGTTAGCCCGTTATTTGTACTAAGAGAGATGTGGAAAAAAACAATTTTTAGACTACAGCGTCATATATTATAATTTTAAACTGATTAGCTCACTAATTATTCAAAAATTTAATTCACTTTACTTAAAATTTCTAGAATTCCATCGGTTAATAAATAGAAATATTACTTCATATAATAAAAAGACAACCCACCAATGGGGTGGGTTGTCCTAGAGCAATAATCTTATTTTTTGTATTCAGTAATACTGATAGGTTTGTCTTTCATAAACTCTACAATACCTTCACCAGCTTTGAAGTGAATTGAAACGCCGTCATCATTGGCCAAACGCATACCACTTCCTGAAATAGCTCGTTTAAGGTGATAAACCTTGCCAGAATTATCTGTCATTTCTGCGGTTTCAAAATTATCCGAAGATTTCAATTCAACTGTAAGATCCATTGGACCAGTAAAGTTAATTACCTGAGTTTCAGCCGGAGTATTGCTCACAACTTTTTCTTGTACCACTTCGTTTTTTGGATTTGAAGTACAGCCAGTAATCGCCAATCCTAACAATGCTGCACCTAACAAATATTTCATTGATACTTACCTTTCTATTTCTGAATCATAGGTATCTTTATACTAATTATTATAATGTAACATTTAAAGACAAGGTTACACTTACCTTACATAAAGAAAAACCCGCGGATAGCGGGTTAGTGATGCTTTACTTAGTTATTACAGACCTGGTCATGAGAGGTCTTAAGTCCAATATAAAGATTTAATATTTCAGAAGTAAGAAAGCTTTAGCACTGAATAGCATCTTTCTCTTTGTAGTGATCCAAAACCAAATCCATATCAGCCAAAAGCACAGCTTCAGAGTATTCACCGGGTGATAGCTTCAACAAGTTAGGCATATAATTTTTTTGATACTCGCGCGGGTAGTCTCTGCATAAAATTTTAATCCGCACATCTTGTGTGGTGAACTCTGAGTCTAACTTTTCTATGTATTTACTAAGAATATTATCTGAGTTCTCAAGAGCTGTTGTGTTTGTGATTGGATCCATATCTTCACTAAGTTGCTTCTCACAACCAGTGAAAGCTAAGGATAAGAGCAGGGTAGTCAAAATTATTCTTTTCATAGCTTTATTTTATTGTTATTGGACTTTGAGTTATATAGAGAATTTCATAAAAGAAAACCCACCGCTGGGGGTGGGTTGATTGACGAATATTTGACTATTTTTTCACAGATTTTAATTGCTCAAGTTGTGCCTTGGCATACTCGGATATATTACTGTAATCTTCACTAATAACTTGTAGGAGTTGCTCATTCTCAACAAGTGGGACAATCATTTGAGAAATTGCAGCAAGAAAATTTGTGGTTGGTAAGGCCACTGTAACAGATTCATTAACTATTGTATGGTTACTATCCAATGTATCTGCGTCTGGGGATATAACACCAAAAGTCAGTCGAGTTATATGTGAATTTATTTTAATTTCTGTAATTTCATCAGCATAAGTAGGTATCTTGTCAGACCTGATTAGTTTTTTTGGCTTTAAAGAGGCATCGAAGAAATTCTGCTGAGTTTGTTGATTTGATGGCATACTTTAAACCTTATGTTAAAAAATAAACTCTTTAATTTTATCACTTCTAGCTATACAGGCGTTTGTCCAAGTATTAATGCAATCTGATCCAATAGCTATTTCACGAATAGATGAATTAAAGTTAGAAGTAGTAGTGGTTAAACTTCTTTCTTCAGATATAATTTTCTTGAACTTTTTGAAAGTGGCAAATTCTAGTTGTCCTGAATTCCAAGGTTGATATGGTTTAGTCATTGGAGAATTGTAAAATGCTATATCAACATCGTACCCCAATGAATTTGCAAAAGAACAAATTGATTCAATAGTAAGATTAGAATCTCCAGATAATATACGTGTGATTCGCCCTTTACTAATATTGCAAATTTCAGCCATTTCAGTCCGCGATTTACCAGAGTGAACCATAAGTGCATTTAATGCTGATGCCCATTGAATTTTCTTCACGTCAATTGAGCTGAAGTTTGAGATTTTTTTGCAAACGACATTTTTTTTGTTATCGTTCATATTATCCTCTCCTTAAATCCTTTAGGGTCATTGAAAAATGGCAGTAGTGCATTTCCAATCTCTTGAATTTTGGGATTCTGATGCAGATTAGCGTCTTCACGCTTTGTTAGTATTCGTAATACCATTACCGCTCTACTATGACTCATATAACACCAATAAATACGAATTGCGCTTTTTCTAATCCGTAAAACATTCACATCAATTGTTTTGTGAGTGTCTTGGATTCTAAAACCTGACTCATGACAAGCTTTGTCTGTATAGAAATTTTCCAATGGGAGCCCATGATATGCATTTTCATTAAGTTGAATTAATCCGCTACGAGCATGTTTAGCACTAACTGGATCAGAATGCTCTATACTGGAGATATCCTGATTTAAAAAACAATTTCGGAAATCTGCATATGCTGACGCATGAAAAACTTTGTAACTTTCTTCAGTATCCTCAGGTATAACTAATGGCTCTGGAAAACCAGTAGCTAACCTAGTAAAGTGTATATTCATATTAGTTTACTTATAAGTCAACAATTTTGCAAAATACTAATTATATTTTCCGACAATAATTAATCAGAAAAATTTTGGTTGATTATATATTCAAAATTTTCTTCCCTCGTTCTGTTCTAAGGAGTCGATTTAATTCCTGCATTCTACTCATGTTGATTTAACAAAGTTGTAAAAGCTGCTTTTCTATTAGTACTTAAAATCTTTATGGTGCTGAACAACGACACCAATGATTGAAATTTCGATCTGAGATGAGTTGTAAGTAGGGAAGTCTGGGTTTAAAGGAACAAGCTCAATAATATCGACCCCATGCTCATTGACCCCAACAACACGGTATTTTTTAAATGTAGTCATTGCTACACCATGCTGAATTTCTTGAGCAACGACTAATGAACCAGGCTTTGGATCTAAGGCTGCATCTACAACAATTTCATCACCTGGCATAAATTCAGGCGCCATACTCAAGCCATCAATCTCTAATGAGAAAACAGCATTTGGATCCTTTCCTTCGTAGGTTGTATAAGTCTCATCTTTCGGATGAACTCCATCGTATACAACTTCCCGCCATATACCAGCTTGGACGAAATCTAATACCGGAATCTTCCTTAGTTTTCTTCTAGAGGGTCTTACATTTGAAACTGGCGCAACTTCTGTAGCTTGTGTTTCTGCCGACTCCTTATCTAATGAACCCGGTTCCCATCCAACCTTTTTCTCAAGATTACGAGCCGCACGCTCACCAAAACTCCCATGACCTTTCACAAGTTGAGATATATGGCTTGGATTAAGGTCGTAATGCTCACAGAAAGCAGCATCCGAAGAAAAACCCTCAGATTTTAATTTGGCATCAATAGCCTGGCGCAAATTAACGCGTCTTAAAGAAATTATGTCCATTTAAGTATTTCACAGACTTTTTAGTAAAAAGTAAATTCGCAAACGCTAAATGTTTATTGACTTATTAAGTGATAAAAATTAGTATTTACTAAATTAATTAGTAAAGGAGATTAATATGTCTTCTTCTCAAACAACCGAACTAAAAAACTATCTAAGTCAATTAACTCTCAGTGAGCGAAAAGCATTCGCCAAGCGCTGCCAAACATCAATTGGTTACTTAAATCAAATTATGTATGGCAACAGCAAGTGCGGGGCTTCTCTGGCAATCAAAATTGACAAGGAAAGTAACGGTCGAGTGAGTTGCGATTTATTGTGCCCAGATGTGGATTTTGACTACATCCGAAATCAAGCTTTATCGCTCACTGCTTAAACCAATTATCAACCAGTAAGCGTTTTTAATAAACGTGAACTTAATCAAGGTGTTCACATGGATATATCCAAGGAAAGTAAAACCGCGCTACACAAGATGATTCACCAATCAAATGGGATTACACCTAAAGAGATTGCTGATGTTGTTGGTGTGTCTCATAACACCATTTTGAATTATGCAAATCCAAACATGGAAAACCATTTGCCGAGCCTAAAGGCATTTGAAGCAATGCTGACCTATACACAAAACCCGGCTTCTTTAAAAGTGTGGGCGCACAAATTAGGTTTTGCATTAATGCCGGTAGAGCAAGCGGAAGGAAAAGATCATCAACTAGGTGTTCTTGAATCACTGCTTGGTATGAATGTTGGGAATGGTGCAGCAAATAAGCAAGTTTTATCTGCTCTGGAAGATGGTGTGGTGACACCTACTGAAATGGATGAGACAGATCGCATCCTGGAAGAAATTGAACACAAAATTCAATCTTTGCGTAAAGCCATGAAAGGCGAGTGTGCAAAGTATTTATCAGCTCTACAAATGGAAAAAGCCTGATGGTCTAGATCAGGCTTTTTCGATTGTTCACTAACGGTCGAGGAAAGTAAACATGAATATGTTAGCACAAGGAAATTTTAACATAAACGAAGTAACGATGTCATCACTTGAGATTGTTGATTTCATTAATGAATATCGCGCAAAAAGTGAAACCAATCCGGCGCAACTTCGCCATGATCACTTTATGGCAAAAGTGCCGAAGGTTTTGGGTTTAGAGGGTCTCCCAAAATTTAGGGATACCTACATTAACCAACAAAATGGACAAACCTATCCATGCTATCGCTTCCCAAAACGCGAAGCTTGCCTTATGGCAATGTCATACAGCTATGAGTTACAAGCTCAAGTCTTTGATCGTATGACTGCAATGGAAGAAGCACTTAAGGCAAAAAATAGCTTTGACATCACCAATCCAGCACATCTGCTTCAAGCAATCGAAATTCAAGCCAAGCTCAATATTGAGTTAAGTGAAAAAGTAGCAGTACTCGCACCTAAGGCTGAGGCATTGGAAACCATTGCTGATACTTCTAACACTTATTGCTTACGTGAATGTGCCAAAACAATCGGCATTAAAGAATCTGAATTAATCCAGCTACTGATTAATAAGAAATGGATCTACCGTGATTCAGATCGCAAGCTCCAGCCACATGCCCAATATGTCTTAAACAAGGTTTTCACCAATCGTACGTCACCAGTAATTGTTAATCGCAATGATGGCAAAGAACGTGTGTTCCTGCATATGCGTGTCACTGCCTTTGGTCTGACTCGTATCACTGGCTTGGTAAACAAAGTACGTAATACAAAGCAGGTGGCGGCATGAATACAAAACTTGAAGATGTAATTGGTTTTATTCGGATGTATTTAAAAGTGGGGTGTAACTAATGGCTAGAGCACGAAATATTAAGCCTTCATTCTTTATTAATGAAGATATGGTAGAGCTCTCATTTGAAACTCGTCTTTTGTTTATTGGCTTATGGACTTTAGCTGATCGTGAGGGCTACCTGGAAGATAAGCCTAAGAAAATCAAAATGGCACTTTTCCCTGCTGACGACGTAAATGTTGATCAGATGCTAAACGAGCTTCAAGAGCATAAATTTTTAATCCGCTACATGGTGAACAATCGCAAATGCATTTTTCTACCTAAATTCACCAAGCACCAGAACCCACACCATAAAGAAAGTGTGAATGATGTTCCAAGATACAACCCTGTACAAGACCTAGGCAAACCCGAGGCAAACCTAGGGCAAGCACAAGTTCAGAATGTTGTTAATGTGAATGCTGATGAAAATCAGGATTATATAAGTGAATTAAATTCAATAACTTATGGCGATAATAATCAATGCCTAGGTCAAGCCCTAGGCAAGCCTCAGTCTGACCCTGCTGATATATTGATTCCTGATTCCCTTAACCTGATTCCTGATTCCTTAAACCTGAATACAGAAAACCGAGATCCACGTTTTGATCTCTCTCTTTCTGATGTGAACACTCGTTTATCGATGGCGGGTTTAAAGAATATCTCTCAACACGATTTGAATATTTTATTGATTCAACTTCAGGATGCGTATTCACATAAAAAGCAAATGGTGAAAAACCAGATTCTTGGTAAAGCATTTGAGTGGATTAAACGTCAACAAGAAACACCACTGAAAACACCAGGTCAATCTATCACTAAAACCACAGCTCAGATTCTCGCTGAACAACGTGCAGCTATGGATCGACAGCAAGGTCAGATCATTGATGTTGGTGAGCCAAAAAAGCCATTACTGATTGAGGGGGTGGGTCGTGCATAACGGGATCGCCTTGGATAAGGCACGCGAATACTACGACATCATGCAAGTGATGTATGGACACAAGTTTATTAGCCAATTTAACGGCATGACTGATCTGAATCGCATTCTAACCATCATTGGCGGTGCTTTGATGGTGTTGACTGATGAGCAGTTTCAGAAAGGCATGGCACAGTTGAATACTAAGGCTGGATCAGGTGATTTCTGTCCAACGCTTTCAGATTTTAAATCATGGTGCATGTCTGGCAGCTGGTGGACAGCAACAGAAGCTTGGCAACGTGCTTGTGATTACTCAAATATGAGTTCTCATCGTGTGGCTGAATTGTCTCGCATGGAGCTGAAGGAATTCCTGAAGCAAAAAGACAAGATTACTATCTTGACTAAAAAAGCATGGGATTCGATTTACTGGTTGGTCGAGCAGGGAAGCATGAAAGAGGCTTTCAAGCAGTTCAAATCGATCTATGACACGTACCTGGCTAAAGCTCAGATGCAAGGTCGTCAGCAAGAATGGTATGTGCCACCAAAAATGATTAGCACGTCAGCAGCTCAACAAAGCAAACCTAGATCATGGCTACCTGAGCCAACGCCAGAGGAAAAGGCTTGGGTGGAAAATAAGGTTAAGGAGTTTCAAGAGGCGGGCATGACTTTGCCGATGGCAATGTTGAATGCGATGAAGTTGAAGCATGGGCAAAGCGCAGGGGGTGGGGTGTGAAGATTCTAATTGCTTGTGAAAAGTCCGGCACTGTCCGTGATGCATTTATCAAGCTTGGCCATGATGCGATTTCATGTGACATGCAGCCAAGTGATTCTGATTTTGGACCGCATTACCAAGGTGATGTGCGTGACCTCCTGGATTATCCGTTTGACATGATGATTGCTCATCCACCGTGTACACATATTGCTGTGAGTGGAAGCCGCCACTTTGAAAAGAAGATTCATGACGGTCGTCAGCATGCAGCAGTGAGCTTTTTCATGATGCTGGCGAAGTGTGATATTCCACGCATCGCCATTGAAAACCCTGTCTGCATTATGTCTAGCGTATATCGCAAGCCGGACCAGATTATTCACCCATGGCAGTTTGGGCATATGGAGCAAAAAACTACATGCCTATGGCTTAAGGGCCTGCCATTGCTCAACCCAACAATGGATGTGAAACAGGAAATGATGCGACTGCCAAGAAAGGAGCGTGAGCGCATTCACTTCTGTTCGCCTGGAAAGGAGCGATCCAACATTAGATCAAAAACATTCCAGGGAATTGCCGATGCTATGGCTATGCAGTGGGGTGGTGATGTTCGCCAGGGTGAGCAGGAAGATTTATTCGGGGGTGCGGCATGAGTATTTATCAAAAACAAATCGAATCTGAAAAATTAAATAACGATGTTGAAGCTTGGCTGACTAAAAACCAAATCACTCAGTTGCCAATGGGTTTCACAAAGTTTCCTGATGGGAATATTCCAAAAGAACGTGCAAAGGTGGTAGCTCCTGAATCTGAACGTAATGCAAAAATTGAAGCTACTAACACAGAAGCTCGCCAGGCAAGAGAGGTTACAAAACGCCAGCAACGTGCTGAAGCTAAACAGCGCAAGCAAGAGGAACGAAAAAGACGTGAGCGCGAACTTGAGTCGGCTAAACAGCAACGTGCTTTAGAGGGTGAGAAAAAGGCCGAGCAAATCAAAAAAGAGCGTCAAAAAAGCGTAGCTCTTAAAAAAGCTGAAAAGGAGGCGGAAAAGCAGGATCGACAATTACGCCTCCAGAAACAAAAAACACTGCTTGAAGGATTTAAAGCAAGAGCGCGTTTTGGTGACACAAACAAACTAGCAAAACAGTTTGGTGTGGTATGGAACCGAATCAATGATGCAATTATCGGTAGATATGCGCTGACATGGGAAAGGATCCATGAGCTAGAAGAAATTATTAAAAACTTTGAATACGCGGATGGGCCGGCGCTTATGGCAATGGATAAAAAATCATTTATCCGCATTCATAACATGGCTCGTAAAAAAGACGCTGTGCAACGAGGCGAAAGAACATTCCTGGCTTACTGCATCAAAGAGGAAAAAGAAACCTGTTTTGGAATCTACAACTCAGGAACGACTTATTGCATAAGTTGTAGAAGCGCAAAGGTGAAGCAGTACAACAATCAGAAATTATCCAATAACCGAATGCTGGCAAATGACGCACGTATCCGTGGAGAGAAACGTTTTTATGGTGAATGCAAAAAGCATGGCCCGGTTGAGTACGTAGTTCATGCAAAAGTGCATCGCTGCACCAAATGCGAGTCTGATAGAGCCAAGAAGTCATACGGACCAATCACGGAAAAATGGAAACGTATAAATCGCAACCTGGAAGCAATGAAACAAGCTATGAAAAGAGGTGAAACGCATTTTGAGGGCGAGTGCGAGAAGCATGGGATGGCACTTCATAAGCGAGTGATGTCACATGGAGCTTATGGAACTAAGTGCGTTCTTTGCAAGCGTGAAGCAAACCGGGCTTATCACAAACGCAAGCGTGAACAGGCTCAAAAGATTGGGGAGTAGGCAGCATGACAGGATTTACAGAATTAAGAGATCAGATCAACCGGACGACTGATCTACAGGAAAAGGAATTACTTCAGCAGCAATTTGAAATGATGCATCAGGCAGCAGATGAAGAAAGTAAGCAGTTTGAGGATTTGATTCGGGGTGATTGGAGTGATTGGGATGAGTGAGCAGGGTCAAAAGTTTGACAAAAATAAGCCGCGTATGTCGCTGCTTCCAAAAGGCGCTCTAAATGCCGTAATTCGCGTTCTAGAGTTTGGAGCTACCAAGTATCAGGAAAACAACTGGAAGCATGTGCCTGACGCTAAGGTGCGATATTACGATGCAATGCAACGCCACATAGACGCTTGGTGGCATGGTGAGCAGAAAGACCCCGAAACAGGAGAGCATCATTTAGCTCATGCGATTTGTTGCGGGATGTTCCTGTGGTGGTTTGATGAAGAAGCCCTGCGAGGTGAGTCATGAAAACAACTAAAGCAATTGCAGCTTCACTAAGCAAACTATCAATCACTACAGCCAATGTTCTGGATGACACGGTAAGTGCAACTAAGCATAACTGGATGTTTATTAAAAATGGCCTTCAGGCGCTACTGGCAACAACCATTTTCTGGATCAGATTTTTAATCTATCTCGTTTGCCTGCCGGGTTTATTCATTTACGCCTTTTATCACCAGTTGAAGAAGCGAGGTGGGTCATGAGTAGATTCCAACAAGAAACCGCAGTGCTTCTGATTTGCGATGTGATTCTTTTTGCGGAGTTTAAGACGACTGTTTTAGGTGTATTGATGCTTATTTTCATGGCTTGCTTTGCTTCGATGATGTGGCGAGGTGCCAATGAAACTAACTAAGCAGCAACGTGCAGAGCTAAAAATGAAGTTTGGTGGTCACTGTGCTTATTGCGGTTGTGAGCTGGGTGATAAATGGCATGCGGATCATATTGAGGCAGTAGATCGGGTGATGATTGAGTGTGAAAAAAGAGGAATTAAAACCTCTGGTGAGATGCATAAGCCACACTTGGACACAATTGAGAATATGAATCCAGCATGCATTCCGTGCAACTTGAACAAATCATCCATGTCACTTGAAAGTTGGCGAGGTGTTTTAACTGGTTATCGAAATGCTCTAATTCGAGATTCACACACTTTTCGTCACTCACTTCGCTTTGGGTTGGTTGAGTTTACGGATAAGCCGGTAGTGTTCTTTTTTGAGAAGTGGGGTGCCAATGACTAATCTCCGTATCACCGCAGCACAGGCACGAAAAGCCGGTATTGGTCCTCGATTTGGCGTAACAACCAAGTCGGGGAAAAAGAAATCCAATCCAGATCCAATGCCAAAGGTCCCAGCTCATCTGGTCGAAGGGAAAGGGTTTGGTGTGATGAATGATGAACTGCTTTGGTGTGAGGTTTTAATCACACCTCCTTCGGTAAATCACTACTGGATTCGTGGGGCCAACAAGACCAATCGATTAAGTAAGCGTGCAATCCACTTTATTGACGTTATGAAGCGTTTTATCGAGCCGGCAGGGTATCAGGGCAGAGTTCGCGTAAAGATCGAATACGCGCCACCTGACGCGAAAATACGCGACATCGATAACATCGTAAAGCCTTGCTTTGATGCTTTATCGAAAGGTGGGTTGATTTTGGATGATTCCCAGGTGGATGAATTGCTCGTGAAGCGGTTGCCATCAGAAAAAGGCGGGAAGTTGATTATTCAAGTTGAAAAGTTAAGGGTTTAAGAGGGAATAGGGATGAATGCGATGGCAGCTGAAAAGATGACAAACATTGAATGGTTGGGGCAGCAGTTAAGAGCAAAGACTGCGAATTATGAACCAAGTCAAGGGGGTGGTAGTTTGGAGCCAATCACATGGGAGGATCGTTGCGGTGCTATTGCCTCAATCGAGGATCAGGCAACCAAGGCATATTGTGAAATCTTGGTGTGGGGTGATTATCGTGACAATACGATGGCGTATAACATCCTGCAGCGTCATCTGGCAGCCATGCTTTATCAGGCATTGGCAAAGGATGTACAGCGTATTCGGTTTGATCTTAAATCCTTTGCATTCAAGGTTGCAAAGATGGCTTTGTTCTTAAATCTTCGAGATATGGGGAATTTTAAAGCTGAGGATAAATTACGCTTCTTTGGTATTACAGAAATGAAGATGCGCACCTATCGTGAGCACTATGCTTATCTGGAAAACATGGTGGAAATTATGCTTTCAGATATGCGCGATGAGATAGATTTTTATGCGGATATGTATCGGAAAGATTTGCGAAAATCCTAATTGACAAAAAACCCCCATATAACATAAGATATTTATAGACTGGTCGTTCTATACAAAAGTGACCAAGTGCTAAGAAGCTCGCCAAATGGTGGGCTTTTTTGTTGTCCTGAGAAATGTTGGTGTAAGCAATATCAGGGCACCAGATTCTAAAAATAACCGAGCCAATCATGAAAACAATCAAATACCAAAACAATGAATTCCAGTTTAATGATGTGCATATTGCTAGAGCAGGTGATAAGGCATGGGATTACGCATGGGGAATTGCTGATGAATTTGGTTATTTGGCTCCGTGTGTCATTGAGTCACTACCAGATGAAGATGATAACGAGCAGATTCTTGCTGTAGATCGTGAAGATAAGTGCAAGGCTGAATGTATTGCCATTATCTGCTCAAAAGAGAAATCACTAATGTTCCCATCATTAACTGACGATGCTCGCTGTATGGGCTTCCAGTTTGTGTATGAGGGAGATCAATTCGAGGTGCTGTGATGCTCCAATTCCTAAAACGCCTATTCTGCTTTCATCACTACGATTATGAGTCTGATATTTTCGTTCAGGTTGAATGCCGTAAGTGTGGAAAGCATCGAGATAATTACACGAATTAGCCGAACATATTACGGCAAACAAAGCCCCTTGCATTCTAGATGTTGAGGGGTTTTTCTTTTCTTATTGGTGGTACCTATGACAGACAAAGTACAAGCTAAACAAGACTTAGAGTTTTGCAGTGCTGAGCTGTCTAAGTATCAGAATCTCAGTCGATCCGGATTAACGCTTAGTGAGTTGCATGCGATTGACGGCATCATGATTAAGCTGAAAGAGCGTATTAAGAATTTGCGGTTCACTTTATATGGATCCTAAGCACTATAAAAAATTAACTGATAAAGACCCAATTAAAAATAAACCTCGCAACAGACCATTACCTAAAACCAGTGAGAAATACTTAGAAGCATTCGATCGGCTCAAAGAGATCCTTGATCGGATGGAAATCAAATATGAAGAATATTTTCATTTCAAAACCACTAAGCACTGGCGTTTCGATTTGCACCTGGTCGGCTATCTCACATTGATTGAAATAGCGGGTGGTCCGTGGTCTGGTGGCCGTAAGGGTAAGCTGGCTACTAAAGCATGGAGCATTGATCGTTATGACCATGCTGAAGAAATGGGATATCGGTATATACGCTTTGAAGTCTCAGATATCTCATCATCCAATAGGGCCATACAGTGGCTTAGAAATTTAAAGGCATCACATGGAACAGTTCAGACCATTCCCACCGACGGATCTGATTGATCAGGCCGAGGAAGAAGAAGCCATACGTTTGGCACCGGCACCAGAGCTTAAAGAATGGGTCGTAAAGAATTGGCTTACTTTAGGTGGTGAATTGCACAACCCAGATCATGATCATATTGCTGAACTACTTCACGACAATGATGAGTTCCTTGCATTCGCCTGGGCTTCATCTGCCGCTCTAGCGAAAAAACGTATGGTATTAGGCCAGTGTGAAAAGGTTATGTTTAACGTAGGTGGCTGGAAGAAAGCACGCCAGGAACAACAGATGCGGGATTGGTTTGGGTTCGTTCCTCAATATCTCATTACGGTAGACGCTACTTATTGTGAACAAGCTACAGATCGAGACTTCTGCCGGTTGATTGAGCATGAGCTTTATCACATCGGTGTAGAGCGTGATGAAGATGGCGAAATCATTTATAGCGATATGACTGGGCTGCCTAAGCATTACTTGGCTGGCCATGACGTGGAAGTGTTCTTTGGTGAGACTAAACGGTGGGGAGCTGATGATTCAGTGAAACGTCTCGTTGAAATTGCGAAGAATGCGCCGTTTGTATCTGAAACAAGTATTGCTGCGTGTTGTGGGAACTGTGTGATTGGTTAAATTTTTTGCCTATCTTGTACGACGTAGAACGACAAAGAGGTGTTTATGGCAGCATTAAAAGAGCCTGTAAAAATGTTTATAGTTCAGTCTCTTGCTTGCTTTGAAACCCCTCAACAAGTAGCAGACGCGGTAGAAGAAATATATAAGATCAAGATTGATCGAAAACAATGTCACAGTTATGACCCGACAAAATATGCAGGTCGTAATCTCAGTAAAAAATTAAAGGATTTATTTGAGCAAACTCGCAAAGAGTTTCGTGAAAATATTGATGATATTGCGATTGCTAACAAGGCGTTTCGTTTACGTGAGCTTCAGAAGATGTATGAGGATTCTGGAAAAAACAAACGCGCCAAGCAGAATCTACTGAAGCAAGCCTTTCAAGAAACAGATGGCCGTGTGACAAAGCAGGAAATCACCGGTCCAGACGGTGGACCTATTCAGCAAGAAACCAAATCAACGCATCAATTCACACCAGATGAGCTTAACGGACTATCCGCGCAAGAGCTTTCGCGTTTAGCAATCAATGGCAAGTTATGACTTATGCAATCGAAGATATAGCGCCACTAATTAAAGAGTGGACAATCAATACACGTCTGCCTGAAATCATTGAAGAAATGAAACGGCGCTATTACTACCGGATGCTGATAGAGCAGAATGAACTAAGTCGAGAGGCTGAAATCTACAAATGTAAGAATGATCCGGCTCATTGGTTTAATCACTGGGTATGGACTTATGATCCGCGGGGCATGCCTTTTGGACTGCCGGCGAATATTCCTTTTGTTTTGCGTCCTGGTCAGGTTGAGCTTGTTGATTGGCTATTAGAGCGTGAAAGCACCCAGACACACGGCTTAATTGAAAAAAGTCGTGATGAGGGTATGAGTTACGTTGTACTTGGTTTTTATCTGCACCGATGGCTATTTGTTGAAGGCTTTGCAGGTGGCGTCGGTAGCCGTAAAGAAGATCTGGTTGATAAGAAAGGTGATCCGAAAACCTTGCTGCACAAATTCAGGGATATGTTTTCCAAGCTGCCTGACTGGATGAAGCCTAAAGGCTTTGTTGAGAAAGTGCATGACAACTACATGCGAATCATCAACCCGGACAACGGTGCAACTGTTACCGGTGAAGCGGGTGATAACATTGGCCGAGGTGGTCGTACCACAATGTACTTTCTGGATGAATGGGCATTCGTAGAGCGTCAAGAAGCAGTTGATGCTGCAATTTCTCAAAATACTAACGTACACATCAAGGGGTCTACTCCAAACGGGATTGGTGACAAGTTTCACCAAGATCGTTTTAGTGGGCGTTACGCCGTTTTTACAATGGCATGGCGTGATAACCCAGATAAGAATTGGCAGGTCGAATTTAATGGCAAATTAATTTATCCCTGGTATGAAAAACAATTGGCCACCCTTGATGACATCGTTTTAGCTCAAGAGGTTGATATTGACTATGCCGCCTCGGTAGAAGGTGTGTTGATTCCATCAGCATGGGTACAAGCTGCGGTCGATGCTCATCTTGAATTAGATATTCAGCCGTCAGGCGAACGGATGGGCGCGCTTGATGTGGCGGATGAAGGTAAGGATAAGAACTCTTTTGCTGCACGTCATGGCATCGTATTGCAGTATTTAGATACTTGGTCTGGTATTGGTGATGACATCTTTGGAACGACTCAAAAAGCCATTGATGCTTGTCTGGATCTACGCTTGAACTCGTTTTTTTACGATGCTGACGGCCTTGGTGCTGGTGTACGTGGTGATGCCCGAGTCATTAATGAGCAGAATAGATCCAAAGGTATTCCGGAGATCGAAGCAAATCCATTCCGAGGCTCAGGTGCGGTGCACAACCCGGAGCAGGAAATGGTTGAGGCGCGTAAAAATGTAGACTTCTTTGCCAATCTTAAGGCTCAGATGTGGTGGTCATTACGCATAAGATTCCAGAATACTTATCGAGCCTTACAAGGTATGCAATATGACCCAGACAATCTTATTTCGCTCTCTACCAAAGACATAAACAAGCAGGAGCTTGAACAGCTCAAGCGAGAGTTATCGCAACCCACTTATACAAAAAATGGTGCAGGCAAAATCCTAGTCAATAAGCAACCGGATGGAGCTTTATCTCCAAACCGAGCAGACAGCATCATGATTTGCTTTAGCGATATCCGAGAGCGAAAACGGAAAAAACCTGCAGGTGCAGGATCTCGAACTTATTAAGGTGTTTACATGGCAAAGTCTAAAAAGGACAAAGCGTCAAAGAAGGCTTTGTCTTATGGCAATTTATACACTCAAGAAGCGGTCACTCAGTTTCTGGTGAACTTTGGCAAACAGCCTGATACGGATGAAGTACTACGCAAAGCAGGCATTACACGTCATAGATTACGTATACTGCTTGATGATGATGAGATTGCTCAAGTAGTGGAAACGCGAATTGATGCATTGCTAGCTACGCCGTTGCGTGTTGAACCCAATGATACTGATGAAGCACAAAAGCTTAATCTGATATTGAAAGAATGGTTTCATGAAATTGCTACTGGTGCCATGAGTGCACTGTTCTTTGGTTATTCAGTACAAGAAGCTGTCTATGAGTTAAAACCAGAAGGCTATTTGGGTATTCAGTGGATCGGTGAAAAACCTATGCAGTGGTTTGAACCTAAAAATGATGGCCGCTTAATTTACCGACCAGAAGGCATTGGTACCGAGCATGAAGTGGATCAGGTATTCAAATTCTTTTTAACACGCCGTAAGGCTACATATGAACAGCCCTATGGCAAAGCGCTATTGGCTACCCTGTATTGGTTGTTCTTCTTTAAACAGAATGGATTCAAGTTCTGGGCTAAATTTCTGGAGCGTTTTGGGACGCCGATCTTACTGGGTAAATGTAAAGATACTGAAACCGAGGACATGAGCAGAGCATTGTTAAATGCACATGCACAGAGCGTCTTATCGATTGATGCAGATGATGATGTTCAGATTTTGTCTACATCAGGGACAAGTGGTACTGCTGGTGCTGCGTTTGAATCATTCAATAACCAACTGATTCGCCAGATCCAAAAGGTTGTATTAGGGCAGACGCTTACCAGTGGAACAGATGGAAAGGGAAGTTATAGCCTTGGCCAAGTGCATGAAAATGTAAGATTGGACAAGTTGAAGTCAGATATTCGATTGGTGACTCCAACCCTGCAAGCTGTAGTCGACTCATTATGTGTCTTGAATGGGTGGTCTAAATATACAGTTATGTTGGGTGAAAAGCCAAAACCACTGAATAAGGACCAGGCAGAGCGAGACGTACACTTAAAAAATGCAGGTGCCAATCTTTCTAAAGATTACTTCATTCGTGAGTATGGGCTGCAAGAAGAAGATCTGGTTGATCAAGTCCAAACTGGTTTCAATCAATTCACTGCATTACCTCGCCAGGCATTCAACTTTAAGGCAACAGCCAACAAGCTCTCACCAGAACAGCAGGAAGTTGAAGAACTGACTGATGGTCAGGATGAATTGCAGCTACTGAAACCAGATCAGGTCAAGGAATTGGTATTCAAGTCTGATAGCCCTGAAAGTCTGGCTTATAACCTGATGCAATTAATACCTGGTGCAACTCAGACACAGTTCACAGCTAATCTGGACCAAGCTTTGTATGCTGCAGATGTATTGGGGTATGTGACGGCTCAAAACGGGAAGTAAGCTATGCAACCAGTCACGTTTCTTGAGGCGCTTCGGTACGCTCACAGCAAAAAGATCGTGCTACCTGATGAGTTCTATTCAATGGACCTTAAGACCCGGCAGATGGCAACTACGGTTAGCTTTCTATCGAGTCTTGAGCAGATTGAGACTGTCATCAAGGCAGTGAATAAATCCATTGCCGACGGCGGTACTTTTAAAGATTTTCAGAAGCTTATTGAAGAATCTGAAATCATTCTGCCAAAGCACTACCTGGATAATGTATTTCGTACCAATATTCAAAGTGCTTATGGTCATGGGCGGTGGCAACAACAGCAACGAAATAAGGCTAAGCGACCTTACCTGATGTACTCGGCGATCAATGATAGTCGAGTGCGTCCAAGTCATTTGGCCTTGAATCGGATTGTATTGCCGATTGATCATCCATTCTGGCTGACACATTACCCGCCGTTGGGCTTTCGTTGTCGCTGTACTGTAGTTGCTCTGACTGAGAAGCAGGCATTGAAATACGGCATTACGCCAGATGATCAGTTGCCTGAGATAGCTGAAGCCTTAGATTGGAGTTCTCATCCATTGCAGTTTGGTGAGCTTGAGTCGCTGGTAGATAAAAAGATCAGCACTTCAAGTCTGGATAAAGAATATCTCCTTGAACAGAAAGAATTGATAAGAGCTGAATGGACGGCGAGTAAAAAGCTCACCAGTCTATTTGCTCCAATGGATGATAAGACTCG
The DNA here is from genome assembly GCF_013417725.1 of Acinetobacter sp. YH12233. Taxonomy (NCBI): domain Bacteria; kingdom Pseudomonadati; phylum Pseudomonadota; class Gammaproteobacteria; order Moraxellales; family Moraxellaceae; genus Acinetobacter; species Acinetobacter sp. YH12233. Next base: position 26,264 of record NZ_VPDK01000017.1, on the reverse strand, counting down.
GGACCTATTTGATACGGTGGCCAATACGGTAATTCCACTTGATCCCAGCATTCGACCAAGTGCGATTCGGACTCTCCTTGATTATGTACAGGAGAATGATTCAGCGCTGACCAGCTATTTAAACTCAGCTACAAGCTCTCTGGCTGATGATGTACTTAAGCGCTGGCTGAGTACTGATATGGCAGCGATTCAAACTGTGGCAAGCAATACGGCTTCTACCGTAGTTGGTGCTGCAACTCTTAATCAAGTAGCGGCTTATCAAGTCGGGCAAACAGTTCAATTTAATGCGCCGTTACTGATGGCTGACACAGCTTCAGATATCGTGATTAAGATCGAGAATGCTAAAGGCTTGGGTATTGATCTGGATATGCTGAATGCTGGTAACGGTGTTCTCATGCCGATAGGGTTATCTTTTGAGGTTGTTTCGATTGAGACGGTTGAAGGGCAAATGGTTTATACTTTGAAACTATTATAATTGATAAAATTAAACAGATTCTAAGTATGGTTAATATGAATAAAACTGAGGCTTTCAAGAAGTTAGGTGCTACCCAGAAGAATACAGTTTGGTCTGTTTCTGCTTTTAATGAAGACAAACAACTAGTTTTGAGTTTGTGGCAAGACTTCTTTAGAACAGAAAATAGAAAAGCAATTTATAGTGATTCAATTTCTAGATGGCATGGGCATGGAAATAAAGAATTTAGAGAAAATCTCTTGATTGCACATGAACAAAAAATGCCTATTAGAGCCGTGATAGCACGTACAAATAATATTGAAGGTGTTAAACGTGGCGAAGATGCGAGTAAATTCCAAAATACATTTTCACCAAAACTAGATTGGATTGGAGAAATTACTTTCTGGGATGGGGATAATTTTGAAATCACATTCTTACAAATCGCTAAGTAATTAATTCTTAGAAAACAAAACCGCCTTAATTGGCGGTTTTTTTATGGAGCATGAAAAATGCCTGAACTTAATCAGGAGCATTTGCGTTGTCAGTTTACAGCTGTAAATGTTCCGATCACTACAGTAGAAGATGGTGAAAAAAAGCGCCGTACGTTTGAGGCGGAAGTATATAGCGGTGGTCGCATCGACAATCACTATTACTGGGGCCGTGCAGGTGTAGTTATTGATCTTCAAGGACTGCAACTAAAACCCAAAACTGGGCTTGTTGAAGAGCATTTTGGCGGTAAACGTGTTGGTGTGGCTACTTCATACGAAATCAGTCAAACCTTTAAGGCAAAAGGTCATTTTCTTAGCAATGCAAAAGCTAAAGAAATCGTGCAAGACATCGATGAGGAATATCCATTTCAAATGTCTTGGTGGGCTGATCCCGAATCCATTGAAGAAATTGCACCAGGTAAAACAGTTGAAGTAAACGGTCAGCAATTTACTGGTCCATTACATGTATTCCGAAATGTGCGAGTGCATGAAATCACAATTTGCGGTGTAGGTGCAGATACTCAAACCACTATCGAAGCCTTCTCAGGCAAAGCCAATCCAAACCCAACCAAAGAGGACACCGACGTGACCGAATTAGAAAAAGCACAACAGGCCAAAGAGCAGGCAGAGCGTGAACGTGATGAAGCCCTGGCTGAACTTAAGCAATTCAAAGCGCAAAAGCGTGCTGATGAAATTGCAGCTTTAGAAACTGAGCTGAAAACACAGTTTAGTGCTGAAGATAAAACGGCTTATACCAATATGGATGATTCAGTTTTTAGCTTTACTGCCAAACAGCTTCGCCAATTTTCTGCAGGTAGCCAGCAGCCAACTACACCACAGACACAACAAACACCAAGTGTAAATCCGGCATTTGCTCACTTGTTCACTCATCAAGCCAATCCGGGGCAGGGTAGTCAGTCTAATCACACTGACACTCACAAATTTACTTCTGGTGCACAAGCATTCGCAGAACAAAACAAGGGGAAATAATTCATGAGCCAGGTTATTCCAAAAATTACGGTCCAGTCTAAAAAGCTGGTCCTAGACAATGAAAAGTTACGACGTGCCAATGCCAAAGTAACTACCGCTACAGCCTATAAAAAAGGTGACTTACTTACACTTTCAGATGCGAATGTACTCACACACGCTGCTGATGAAAAAACATGGGATGTGATTTGTGGCCAAGACGTTACGGCTGCAGAAGCCACAATCAAGGCCGCTGATGGAATCGAAATTCCGGTCTACTACGGCGGGGTTTTCAGTATTGAAGCTGTATCGCTTAATGGGACTTTGCTTGCTGCTGAAGAATATGATGCAGCGCGTGCACAGGCAACTAAAAACAAAATCGAACTTTCTAAGGTGTAAACAACATGCCACAGTCTTTTAATATTGAAGGTGCTCCACTTGAACTTCTTGATGTGGGTGAGCTGGCACTGATCCACTCGAATTACCGTCCAATGGACACATGGCTTTTAGATAAGCTTTTCCCTAATCGCCCGTTATTCACGCGTGATGATGTTCCACTGGCTGAATTATCAGCTGAACATGATCTGGCACCACTGGTATCACCGCAACAGCCTGGTAAGCCATTTGATACTACTCAATCTGGTGAAGTACGCCACGTTAAACCGGCTTACTACAAGCCAAAGAATCAGGTCACTCCGGCAGAAACTTTTGAAATTGCCTTGCTTGAGCGTTTACGTACTGCAGGTATCATCTCAACTGGTAACCAGCGACTATCTGAGCAAGAGCAAATGATCATTGCTCAAATCTCAGTGATGAAGCGCAACCATGATGCGATTGATAACTCAGTCATGATGATGGCTATCGATTTACTGAAAAATGGTAAATACACGCTTCACTCAGATGATTATGAGCTCAACCTGGTGGATTACCGTCGTGATGCGTCTTTGACATATACGCCGTTGGTCAAATGGAATGAAGCGGGTGCCAAGCCAGTAACGGATATTCGCACCATGCTTGAACGTCAATTGGCTGCTGATGGTGGTGAAGCTAAGCTGTCTGTTATGTCTGGCTTGGTTTGGGCGGCTCTCTGGAACAATGAAGAATTCAAAAAAGAATTCATCACGCCATATGCGGGTATTTCTGTTCCAGTGAATCCAAGCTTTGGTGTAAAAGAATCAGCAACCTTCAAAGGAACCTTTGATGGAATCGAATTCTGGGTATATGACGCAACTTACCGTAACAAAGGTCAAGTGAAGCGCTTTATTCCTAAAGATTACTTCTCACTAATCTCTGATACCAATGGTTCGGTAGCTCACTGTAAGATCAAGAACATGCTGGCCAACGGCGTTGCTCAGCAATACTTTGATCGTCAGTGGTATTGTGAAGATCCAAGCGGCATCATGCTAATGACCGAATCTGCTCCACTGGTTGTGCCGTCTAACAAGAATGGTGTTGTTGGTGGTGCTGGCTTTATCACCCTATAAGGAGCAAGACATGCCGAAGTACACAGCAAAACAATCCATCGGGCATTTTATGCCAGGTGATGAAATCAAAGGGCTTGAAGCTAAACAACTTCAGGCCCTTTTAGCATCTGGGGCTATTGAAGAATATCAAGAGCCGGAAGAGCCAGAAGCAGACAATACCGCTGCTCGTCTGGCTGAACTGGAAAAGGCCAATGCTGAGCTAACAGCAGCCAATGAAGCCTTAACCAAAGCCAATCAGACGGCAACTGCCGACAAGACTAAAGCCGAGCAAGAAATTGCTGAGCTTAAAGCCAAGGTGGCTGAACTTGAAAAGGCGAAGCCTGCTGCAAAACCTAAAGCAGACTCAAAACCTGCTGACGAAACCAAGTAGGTGATCTATGTATGCGACTGAAGCAGATTTGGTCGCACGATTTGGTGATGAGATTGAAAATCTGAAAGCGATGCTTCCTTCTCAGTCTTCAATAACTGATGCAATTCAGGATGCAACAGAGGAGATTAACGGTCATATCGGTGGTCGTTATCCTTTGCCACTTCCCAATGTGCCTAGTAACTTAAAGCGTATGGCGTGTGACATCGCACGCTATCGTCTTTACTTCCAGCAACCCATCGAAGAGGCCCGGAAGCGTTATGAGGATGCAATTGCATTCTTAAAACGTGTGGCTGATAACAAAGCACATTTGCAGATTCAGTTACCAGAAACAAACCAGATCGTGGATGACCAACCTAAAGGACGACCTTCAACAGCACCAGTCGGTACTTCATATACCGGTGGTGTATTTGGAGATTCTATCCTGGACCAGATGCCCAGCTTGAAGTGAGGTGCTTATGGCTTTTGCAATAACCATTCAAGCTGATAGTTCACCTATTGAAGCAGTGCTTAAGCAATTAGGTAACTTTGAATCATTAAAGAACCAGCTGTTTGATGAGATTGGTGCTGGACTTGTGGATAGTGTGCAGCATCGATTCTTAACAGGTACTGATGTTGATGGTAATCCATGGAAGATTTCATGGCGTGCACGTATGCAGGGTGGTGAAACGCTTCGAGATACTGGCCGCCTGATGAATTCCTACACACACAATGTTCTTTCAAATGGTGTGGAGGTGGGTACAGATGTTGCGTATGCACCCCATCTGCATTACGGCGCAACAATCTTACCTAAGAATGGCCAATACATCACCTTTGCAGTTGGTGGCCAGTATCGAAAGGTTAAGCAATCAGTTCTACCGCCACGGACCCAGCTCGGTATTAATGCTGAAGATGAGGTAATGATTTTGGATATTGTCGGGAGTTTTATAGATGAGCACCTTCTTCGCGGTGCGTGATGAGATTGCAGAAAAGCTGAAAGAAATTCCAGAACTTCTAAAGATCTATACGCCGTTAAACTCAGTCAGCGTAACCGAGATGTCGCAGGTTACGCCGTCAGCACACGTCAATTTCGTTCGTATTGACAAAAAAGCCAGTGCAGGTCGTGGAAGTATCAATCAGATCGGTCAGCAATGGGCGGTCACGGTGGCATGTCGTAATGCTCAATCTCAAATGACTGATGGCCGAGCGGTGAGTGATGAAGCTGGGTTGTTAACCGAGAAGGTCATTCAATTACTTTCCGGCTGGCAGCCTCAGGCATCACGAACGGCACTAGAAATGATTTCGGTTCGGGATGGGTATAGTCCAGGCTTTGCATACATCACGATTATTTTTGAATCACAAAAATTCATTTAGGAGCCAGTCATGGCAAAACAATACAAAGCATTACAGCCTGTCGGTCGCTTTCAAAAGGGTGATGTGGTCGGTGGGCTGAGTGATGCACAAATCAAAAAATTACTAGCAGATGGTGCAATTCAGGAACTACCTGAACCTAAAGCTGCTCCAGCCAAGAAAACTACAGGGGATGAAAAGTAATGGCTAATTCAAATGTAATTTCACTTCAGGGTGAACTTCATCTAGCGAAAATGGTTAGTGGTGTACCAGCTGCATTACTGCCGGTTGGTAGTACTCCAGACTTACAGATTGCTATTTCAACTGAGTCTACTGACCACTATGAAAGTAAAACTGGTCTACGTTCGAAAGATGCTGTCTTATACAAGCAAACTGGTGTTGCTATCTCAGGGACAATTGAAGAGGTTACTAAGGAAAATTTAGAGTTAATCCTTAGCGGTAAATCAATTGAAATTCCTGAAGCTCAGCTGACTGATATCGATTTAGGTACAGTACAGATTGGTGCCATGATCGATCTGGGTCATCGCAATTTAAGCGAAGTGGCTTTTAAGGATAGTTCGGACGCTGCTATTGAGGCAGACAAATATTTGCTTGATTCAGTTTATGGCACCGTAATTTTTAACGAAGCTGTAACTGGTCCAGTTAAATTTTCTGCTAAAGCTGGTGCTAAGACACGTACGACAATTGCCAATAACATTGGGAATGAATATCGAATCCTTTTCAAAGGTATTGATACCCTCACTGGTGATAAGGTTGTCATGACATTATGGCGTGTGAAATTCTCACCAGATACTGAATTTGATCTGATTCATGAAGACTTTGGGTCTTATTCAATTGAAGGTGAAGCTCTCGCAGATATCTCAAAAGCCAATGATGCTGAACTAAGTGTCTTTGGCCATATTGAGCGCTTCAGTGTAGCTGCTTAAACCCATACAGGCACAAAGAAATCCACGGCGCATTAGCATCTTTTTTTGTGCCTGTTTAAATATAGAAATTGACTATTTATAAAAATTATTTTATTCATATTTAAGAATATTTATCCTTATTTAATATCATAATTTATATTTTATATATATGATCGGCGTGTTGGATATTTCGAGAAATTAGCATGCCTACTAAAGTAGAAGCTTTTTTGATTGCATTATTGATTTTTGCTGCGATTGTGGTTGTTTACATAATTGGACAAAGCTGTAATTGGACTCTCAAATAACTTACACACAAGCCTTTAAAGCAAACTTCCTTAGGGAGGTTTGCTTTAGCTTTAGTTTAAAAACTTTTTAAAGTAAGTTATAAAAACTCTTCTAAACAATAAAAAAGCAGAAACAATTATGAAAAATTGATATTGCTGATCTTGGTAGCTTGCTTTGCAACAATAGCTTTTGCGCATGGTGGAAGAACTGATAAGAATGGTTTTCACAATGAAACTAAAACCGGTACCAGACACTGTCAGTAATAGAAAATACCTTTAAGGTAATTTTTTAATACTCCATCGTTTTGTAATATTTTGTTAGTTTAATTAGCGCTCAATAGGGCTATAAAAGATATTCAGTTCACGTTGAGAATAAAACTGCTATGACTAAAATAGAAATATTTGTCTCCATCCTAGCCGTAATAATTATTTCTACTTTTATTTATCTTGTATGTCAGTAAGTTAGTAAGCTAAGAACCGCCTTTAGGGCGGTTTTTTGATAAGTGGAAGTTCCATTTGGCTATATAGGGTCAATTTTAAAAAGACTTAAAATAGTAAAACATAACTTTACAAATCCACTCTCCCTAGGCTTTAGATAAGATTGAAAATTAATGTAAAGTGCTGCCCTTAATACATGGGGATATTATGAAAAATTTAAGCTTATTCTTTTTTATTGTGATTTTAGCTGGGTGTGGACACAAGGAATCTAACGGTCAGCATCTTGATTTAGAAACAAGCAAAAAGGAACAGCTTGAATTTGCAAAAGAAGCTACAAAAAAATTCATTCCCAACCCTGATTCGGCAAAGTTCCGCAATCAAATAGGAGAGTGTGGAGAGGTAAGCTATAAAGAAGCAGATAGTGATTATGTTCCCTTCCAGCGTTTTATTGTGCTTTCAAAGGATATAGTACTTGCAGAAAATCAGACGGATCAAAAGCAATTTGAGTTGTCATGGAAGAATGGTTGTACGCCAAGCTGGAAGTAATTAAAAAGCCCTTTAATTAAGGGCTTTCTTTTATTCACCAGATGATTCAGATTTTTGATCTTTTTCATTTCCATACTCTAAAGCAACCTGTTGTGCTTCAGCTGCGGCAGTGGCTTCTATTGGAATCGAGTCAGCTGCGATAGCTACGGTACCAGTAAATCCCATTAAAGCTAAGATTAGAATTTTCGAATACTTTTTCATTTGAATTTCCTCTACGTTTCTAAGACTTAATTTCAGTGTAGAGAATGATTTAAATCGTGGATGTAGCAGCTATGTCGGGATATGTAAGATATTCAGGTCTAAAGTTATAGGTTTCTAGGTTTGCGTAAGAATGCTTTTCGGTTGAAACTTTTTGTTGAGTTGCTTAACGAAATGTTTGAATGCTTCAGTAGGTAGTTACACTCTAAAGAAACTTCCCTAACTTCTAAATCTTTGTAACATCCAATAATTTTTTTGTAATCTTTATGTTATTAATTGTATGCTTTGCTTATCATATGAATGATGAAAAGTGGAGCTCCGAAAATGCTGACCAAAGCCGAAATCGTTGTTGTCGTTCTAATGATAGTAGCCTTAATTCTCATCGTTTATGAGATGGGGCAAGGTCGTAATTGGGCTTTATAGAATTCAGCTTTTATTAAAGTTAAAAGAAAAGCACCTTCGGGTGCTTTTTTGATGTCTAAAATTTTCTCGAGACCCCATCATGAATGATTTTTTCTTAGCCACAAATCGAAGCATCAAAATCAATGACATTGAAGTCCGCCAGATCCAGATAAAAGACTTCGATACCTGGGCAATACATGCTGAAGTATTGAAGAACTTCATCAAAGACCAAAATCATTCAGATGAGATTTTGACAGGATTATTTAAGGCCCATGGTGTCCAGGTCATTTCGACTATTGCCTGTGTGACTAACCTAAATCAGAAAGCTATCTTTGATCTGGCAGTAGATGAGCAAACTTTTAAGGAATTGCTTAAGGCTGTACTTCTGATCAACCAGGCTTACTTCAAATACGAAAAACCAAAACGTGGTATTAAAAAGAAAGATGACTCCACCTGGTTTGATTCATTCCAGTTTCTGGTATCAATGGGCCATCAGCATAGTGAAATTATGGAAATGACCTACGGCGCATTCCAAGGCTATGTTAAGGCAGCAAACAAGATATACAAGCAGGGAATCTTCAATAACGCTGTTGCAGCACGTGTAGCCCAATCCGACAAAAAAGGCTTTGAATCATTCAAGAAAGAAATGGTTTCTGATTGATCACGCATCACCCTAAAGTTATGATGTGGAAATAATAATTTAGGGGGTGAAATGTGAAATATTTATTATTAGCTTTGTGTTTAGTGTCGGGGTTTGCTTTTGCTGAGAGAACAACCACCAGTATCCGAACCCCATCAGGGGATCTGGTACGAATTGGTGATAGTCATCAATCTCTAAAAGATAAATTGGAAGTTAGAGGTCCAAGACACTATGTGCTTGATGATGGCAAACTATATTGTGCAGCTACTGAGTATGTAAAAGAAGTGGATTTGCAGGAATACACTATTATTTTATGTCGCGACAGAATTGTAAAAATCTTATGGCGTAATATTTAAGAGGGATGCCGAATGAAATACTTAATCATTGGTCTTTTAGTTTTGGCATCCGGTATGTTTTATTTTATGCACCAAAGCAACAAGGCATCAGCCGAAAGACTAAAACAAGCCGAGATTGCTCACCAGCAAAAATTAGAGCGGGAAAAAATTGATGCTGCTAATGCGGCTAAATCAGCCGCAGAACAAAAGGCCCAAGCAGAATTAGATCGCATCAGAGAGAATGAAGCTGTACAAAAGGCAGAGCAAGATAAACAACAAGCTCAAATTGAATTAGCTGCTCAGAAAGTCAAAGAACAATTAATTGACTCGGATTCAGCGAAATTTAGAAATCAAAAGGGTAACTGTGGTGAAGTAAATTCTAAAAACCGCATGGGCGGTTATGTTGGCTACTCTCGTTATATTTACGATCCGGCAAATGATGCGGTCATGATTGAAAGTGACTCAAAAAATTCTGTTTTTACTCCTCAAGTAATGGACGCTCTATGGTCTAAGTCTTGTGGATAAGTTAAGGCACTAACATGTGCTTTTAAATACCTACATTAACCCGCTTCGGCGGGTTTTTTATTGCCAAAATTTAGAGGTCATCATGGCTGGTAAAAACTTAACATTCAAATTAATCATGGATGCCGACACTAAAAGTTTTGTTGGCAATATCAAGCAGTCTGAAGATGCGGCTAAGTCAGTATTCAATGCAATAAAACAAGAATCAGAACGTTTAAAACAAGCGACTACTGATGCTTCTAAAGAGATGGGAAATATTATCCCAAAAGGAACCAGTGAGTTAGCGGACAAGCTTTCACAATCCTTAAATGCTGCTACAGGAATCATTAAGGATGCTGGTGATAACGCAAAATCCACAGCGGGTAACTTTACAGATTTTGGTAATAAGGCCGAAAAAGCCCTAGGTCAGCTTAAGAGTGATCTGACTCAGGCTAAGCAAAACCTTGAAGCATTCTCAAAAACCAATGCTTCACCTGCTGATATTGAAAAAGCACAAATCCAGGTTGATCAACTAGAAAAAGAAGTACAGCAAGCAGATCAGGCTTTTGATGGATTTCAGGCAGAAGTGGGCAAAGCCAATACAAGCCTAAAAGAAACGGATACAGCTGCTCAGACGGCGCAGAAGGGAATAGGGGTACTAAAAACCGGATTTACCGCCCTTATTGGGGTTATGGGCGGTATTGGTATTGGTTTGGGCCTTCGTGAATTAGCACAGGCTGCAGATTCTTATACCAACCTTTCAGTACAAATTCAGATTGCCACTCGTGAAGGCGGTGATTTTACATCGGCCATGGCTGGCGTTCATCAGGTCGCATTAGCAACAAACTCAAGTTTGGATGCTACAGCAGGCTTATTTACTCGATTGAATACAGTCGGTAAAGAAATGGGGATGACGCAGCAACAAGCGTTAGACCTTACTAAAACAGTGACCCAAGCGATTCAGATTGGTGGTGGATCAGCACAAGCAAGTGAAGCAGCAATCACTCAGTTTATTCAAGCAATGCAAGGCGGTGTTCTTCGCGGTGAAGAATTCAACTCCATTATGGAAAATGGCTATGGTCTTGCTGAAGCATTAGCTAAAGGGTTGGGAGTCACTACCGGCGAACTTCGCAAGATGGCTGAAAATGGGGAGCTTACCTCTGAAAGAGTTGTTAAAGCTGTTCAAAGCCAAGCCACACAGATCCAAGAAACCTACAACCAGTTTCCAACTACTATTAGCAATGCACTGCAGAAGATATCAACACAGTGGCAAATCCTTATTGGTGAGATGGATCAAGCCAATGGGTCAAGCGCTACGGTAGCTAATGCTCTCTCAGTCATCGCTGATAATCTTGGAATTTTAAAAGTATTCTTTGATGATGTGGCTGAAGGTGTTGGATGGTTTCAAGACAAGCTCTCTGAAATCGATCCATCTACAATTGAGGCTATTAGAAGCACTTTATCTGCTGTATATGACACGATTAAAACTGTCATTTCAGGCATGGCAGGAATCGCTGAAACCGCCTGGAGTGCCTTCACATCTACCTTGGATGCAATCGCCCCGCTATTTAACGCAATTATGGGTGGTAAGGAAGAGGTTAGCGGCTTAACAACCTTATTTAACGTTTTTAAAATTGCACTTGGTGTAGTTTCCGATGGGGCTACCGGATTAAATATTGCCTTGAAGCTACTCCTTGCAGGTATCCAGTTTATTTCCGGTGGTATTTATGCGCTTAGCGCCTCGGTATTAGATTTCCTTGGTTTCGATGATCTTGCTGCACAGGCTCAAAATGCGTCTGATGCTCTATTTAGACAAGCCGAAAAGAATGGTAAAGAGGCTAACAGGCTAGCACTTGAAAGCAAATCTGCGACAAGAGAAGCAATCCGAGAGATTCGTCAGACTGAGGATGAGGCAAATAAAGAACGGGTTGCTGAGAGCCAAAAAACTCTTAATGAATTAAAGCTTCAAGAAGAAAAGCATAAGGCTGACTACAAGGCTATTAGTGATGAGCGTGTTCAGCTAGAGCAGCAACTCCATGAAGCACGCAAAACTGGCAATCAGGCTGCAATTGATCAGGCTGTAAAAGGTCTTGCCGAACTGGATGCCAAGGAAAAAGCATATCAGGCTGAAAGTCAGAAAATCACTGAAGCTAAGATTCAGGCTGCTCAGATCGTAGCAAGTGCAATGATTCAATCTGCAGATGCTGCGGGGATGGCGCAACTAAAAGTTCTTAATGCCCAGTTGGCTGCCCAAGGCTTACAGGCTGAATTTGATAGCACCGGTAAGGTAGTTGTGAAAGCGATGCAGGATGCAACAATCGCCACCGACGGTCAAGTTAGTGCGACAGACAAAGCCCGCAAAGCTGCTGCTGCGCTTGGTATTGATTTAGATGTAGCTCTTAATCGGGTTTCTGAAAAATTTGCTTCTGATCAGAATCATTTGAACAGTTATGCAGGTGGCTTAGAAGCAATGGGTGTCACTGGCGCACGTGCAACTGAGCTAATTTATCAAGGGTGGGAGAAATGGGCAGAGCAAGCCAAATCACCAGCCGAAATCGATGCAGCAAAAGCTCAACTCCTTTCCTTTGAAAAACAAGGAGTGTTTTCTGCAAAACAAGTTCAGATGGGTATGGAGCATCTGGATCAGGTTAATGGAAAACTGCCTCAAAATATTTCTGAAGTTGAAAAAGCCTATAAGCTGCTTGGTATAACATCAAGAAAAGAAGCGGGTGAGGCTGCGGATGCTCAAATGAGAGCATTTAATGTATTAAAGCAAAGCGGTACTGCCTCGGTCGAAGAACTAAGACAAGCCTTAATTAACATGGCTGATAAGGTCTATGCTTCTGGTGATGCAGTTAAAATTGCAGCCTATGAAGCTAAGCTTGCTTACTACGGTCTATCAAAAGAGGTAAGTGAAACCGGCCAAGTTTCAGTAAAAGCCAATAATGCCGTGGAAGAAAGCTTACACCGTGTTCGCAATGCCACAGGAAATGCAGGTGACGGATTTGATGATCTAGGTCGTAGAGGCGTTCAGGCTGGTCGCGATACTGCTGAAGCCTGGGAGGAAGCTCGCAAAGCAACAGAAGCAGCTATGGCTTCTCAGGGCAAGATGAAGGCATCCAAAACTGGAACAACTGCTAAACATGGGCTTTCTGTTGAAGAAATTGAACAGAGACTTAAGGATATTGGTTATGAAGGTGATGCCAAGCAAAAAGCCAAGCAACTTTTTCAGGATGCCGAGCCGGTGGCTGGGGGTTATTACAAATCAGCCTCCAATGAATGGGTGAAGAAAAAGTATGGTACTACTGCTTACGATAACCAGAAGGCTTTAGGTAATGCTATGTATGTTATGGAACAGATTGAGAAGTTGGAGCAGTATGTAGGTAAAAGTGGTAGATCAGCCAACTTGGGTGATTATGCGCCATCAATTCCTTCTGTGTCATCAAATGCTGCTACACAAAGCATTAAGGAAAGTGTGAATTACAACATTCAATTCGGAGGTCAAACCCTATCCCTTACAGGTGATGCAAGCCAAAAGGATGTAATGACCAATCTGGTAAATCAATTAAAAGGTATAGCGAAATCAACATGAAACTTATTCGCTTAGCAACATCAGAAACCGTCCCATTAGAGGACGGTTTTTTATGGTCTGATGAATTCTCCTGGAAGCCCATCGAACAAACTCAGGCTTATGCAATGGATGGCACTTTGCATATTCAGGAAGGCAAAAAGAAATCTGGTCGGCCTATTACTTTACAGCCAGCAGATCAGGAAATGGGCTGGATCAAATTGCGTGAATTACGGACTGTTCGAGAATGGTCCATGTTGCAGAACGAAGTTTTCAAACTGAAGTTTGAACAACCTCATGACAACCGGCAATTCACAGTCAAATTTAACCACCAGGATGGGGCTTTAGAAGCTGCACCGGTGAAAGGAATTCCAGCCGTATCACTGGATGATTATTTTAATGTGACTTTACGCTTTACGGAGTTAGACGATGGCGATTGAAACTAAGGATTTAGTAATTTACAAGTCTGAACGCTTGACGGATAACTCTGATGGCGGTGGTAAATACTCAGGTGTAGTAGTCCAGGATGGTATTAGTAATAACCTGTTCAATGATGTATCTGAAATGGATCGCACCATGGGCGATGTATCCATGCGGAAAGTTTTCCCTGCAGTCACAACAGATGACACTGATCTATTAATGGGTGCAACGGTTTTTGTATCTGAGCTACCAGAGGATCCAAACGTATCAGCATTGCTTTTCAGCACCAAAAACTGGACCGATGAACGCCAGTCTGCTCAGAACCGGTTGGAAAACTATCTAGCCAAAGGCGGTCAGATCGCCGGAACACCACTAGATACCCACTGGAAAGGTATGTCATCACTACAGGTGGCTATGTTTCCTCAGGAAGTGGAATCTTCAGTAGGTGACACCATTGTTCTGATCAGTGATGAGGGCAAGGTATTAGAGCGTGAGCAGTACGTACGAATCACCAAGGTTGAGACCCGTACTGCCATTATGGTCATCGATGGTAAAAAAGTAGAATACAAGATTGCCACTTACTCATTAAATGATGCACTGGAAATAGATTTTGTAGGCTTGTCTGCACGGCAGTGGTATGCAGGCAATCCATCAAAAACCATTATTCGGGATACGATTGTTGCTGATACTGGTCTGTATTATTCATCGACTGCATTAGCATCTGATGCGAACGTGGGTGAATTTACGGTCAATGCGAAAAGTATCTTTGCCCAGCTGATTCCATCGGCCCAGACCGAAACACCGATCATTGATGTGAACGCTGCGGGTGAAAGCGTGGTGCTGGTCGCGGGTAATGAAGGTACGATCACCGTCAATTATCCCGGCATGACTATTGGAGTGAGTCAGAACCTGTATATCGGTTCAGCAGTGATTCCATCCAGTGTGGCTTTCACATTACAAGGCCAGCAGATTACCGATCAGGGTGGGTTGCTTAAGAATACGCAAGGTACTCAGGTTGGCACGATTGATTATCAACGTGGATTAATTCAGTGGACTGCGGCAGCACCGGCTGGAACCGCAAATCTGAATATTACATTTAAACCAGCAGCTGCACCGAATCAGTATTACCAAAGCCATGCCATTCCGGTGACTCAAAATAACCAGAGCACCAACTGGACCGGAGTGTTGATTCCTATTCCGGCACCTGGTGCACTATCCATTTCCTACATGTCGCAAGGCAAGTTCTATGAACTTAAAGATGATGGCTCGGGGCAGTTAAAGGCTGCCAGTCCATCTTTTGGTTCAGGCATGATCAATTACGAAACCGGTTCTTGGTTACTCACCACAGGCGCATTACCGGATGTAGATACGCCGATTTTGCTGAACTGGGGTACACCAATTGTCACTTTCGTACGCTCCAATTTAAGTGTGGAAAAAGCTGCATTTGAGTTTGACTTAGGTCGACCGGGTGTATTGCCGGGTATCACCATCAACTGGTTGCTTGAGGGTGAGTCCAAAACAGCGACTTCGAATGCTCAAGGTAAGTTTACTGGTGATGCCACTGGTGAAATCAACTATGCCACGGGTACCGGCAAGATCATTCCAAACAAGCTGCCACAGAAAGGCACAGTTTTCTCGGTGATTTATAACTATGGCCAATCACTTGAGCAGACCAAAATGGATGTTACCCCTGCAAATCAAAAGCTGACCTTTACCATTGGTACGGGACCAGCGATCCAGCCAAATAGTGTTGAGTTAAAAATTCCACTTCAAAGCAATGAGGGGATTACAGGATCTGTAACCCTGACAGATGTGCCGGTGAATGCAACCATGGGGAATTTAGTGAATAGCCGCGGTCAAGTGCAAGGCACCATTATCTATGCCACTGGCGCAGTTGAAGTCACACCAAAAAGTACAGCGAGCAGATTTGTGCAAACCTTTACACCTATGGCTACCTATGCGGCTGCCTAGCGAGGAAATATGTCTTTTTATTCTCCACAAACGTCAGATATTCAAGGCGAACAGGTTGAGCTGAAGGCCTTTAATGCTGTTGATGTACAAGTTAAATATCGTGACACATCAGGTTCTAACTCTGCAACGCATACAGTGATGGCAAACAAGCTCAAGCTGGATTTATCATCTGGTTTTGATGAGCAGATTCTGACAGGTTCAGCCCGCTTCAAAGTGGGCGCTGATACCTTTCTGGATCGTACTGGCTTGCTATATCGCAATGTGAATCCAGCCAATAACAGTGGGATTCAGTCAGGTGTTATTCAATATGGCACCGGTATTGTTGAAATCGACTCATGGACCCCAAATGCAGATAACACGATTACTTTGGAATCCTTGACCACCACAACCGACCTGCTACCGGTCAATAAAATCAGTTTTAGAACACCAATCATGCCGATCCGGCCACAATCATTAACTGTGGTTTTAGCATCAATTGAATTTGGGCAGCTCACACTGACTGCGGATGAAAACGGGGTGATTGAAACCAGTCGGGCGCATGGGCAGGTCAATTGGGATAATGGCTTTGTCACGATTTACTTTTACACCAAAACCAAAATCACTGAAGCCAACCGTGCGGAGATTGAGGAAAACGACTGGTACGATCCGCTGCTTGAATATCAGGAGGGAGCCGATACTTATATCAATGTGCCAGTCTGGGTCGACGCTTCATCCGTGCGCTATAACGCAGTGGCTTATACCTATATTCCACTAGATTCTGAAATTTTAGGTCTATCTGCCACACGTTTACCGATTGATGGTCGAGTGCCGATATTTCGAGTTGGTGGTATTGGAATTGTCAGCTCCAGCAAAGCGCAAGAGTTACCAAGCGCAATTGCAGGGACCACGTACGATCTGAATGATCAACGTATTTCATGGGCTGAACTTGAAGATACTAACGGAACGAAAGTCGCTTTCGATTTGTACACGATTGATTATGATTATGGTCGTGTGACATTGGGTGGTGACTTTGTACTGGGTAATCTGGTTGCACCACTGACAGTTAAATACCGCTACCAGGATATGGGCCTAATCCGTGATGTGCAAATTAATGGTCAACTGACTTTTACCAAGCCATTGACTCATAATTATGATGCAGCTGACACCATTGTGGGCTCTGCTTTAGTGATTGGTGATATGCAGGCGCGTTATACTCGTAAGTTTGTGCAGCAGGCTTGGAATAGTGTCTGGAATGATGAGCCGACTGGTACAGGGATTTCGGCAAATTTCAATGATTCACTCTACCCAATCTTGACCACCAACAAGGGCGCAATTCAGGAACGATGGGCGATTGTCTTCACTAGCGGAGAGGCTTTTTATTGTGTTGGTGAATATACAGGTCGATTAACTCTTGCAGGCTCGACCAGTGTTGACTATGCACCACCTAATCCAGTAACAGGTGCGCCTTATTTTGTGATTAAAAAAGAAGGTTGGGGTGCAGGTTGGGCTAATGGCAACACCCTGCGTTTCAATACTATTGCTGCAAACTTCCCAGTCTGGGTGATCCGCACAGTGAAGCAGTCTGAACCAACATTAATATCAGACCAATTCCAGATCATGCTACGCGGTGATATTGATCGCGTAATTTAAAATTTAAATCAAATATGACCGCTTTATGCGGTCTTTTTTATGAGCAATAGAAATGGCAATGAAGCAAACACAAACAAAATATTTTGACTTCTCAGACGTGGGTTTAGACTTTTGTGCAGGATCAAAAAGCCTGTTTCCAGATCGTTTTAAGAAAATGCTGACACTGGGTTATAACGTACAAACAGTTACCAGTGTTGCAGTGGCGGGAAATCAGGTTACATTCACTTATGGCGGTGCGCATGGCTACGTTGCTGACCGTGTTTTAAAAGTCAACGCACCAGAACTTCTAAGTATCAATAATGGTGAATTCGTTATTGATAGTGTGACAACAAATACAGTCACGATGACGATTGATGGTGCGCCTGGTTTGATTGCAGGTGATTTTAAAACGAATATCGCTTCGCTTGGATATCAACTTGTATACGAGCAAAATCCTGTTCAGCTCTATAAATTTAAAGCACTTGATGAAAGTGATCTATTTTTGCGACTGGTATTTACAACCGCTTCCACAAATAGAAATACCGTCTCTGTTTGCATTGGGGCGCAAGCTGATATTGCTACGGGTGTTATTACCGATCAAGAATCCTATGAGTTGACTCGCAACAACCCTACTGTTAACGATCATCTAAAGTGGGAGTTTCAGTATAGCAATAATGCTACCTTTAATAACTATACCTACACGCAGGGGTATTCGGAGTTTGGTAGGGGTTGTATTGTAGGTAGTAAGTATCATTTTGTAATTCTTAGTAATATGAGTTCAGTTTTATCAGCTGGGATAGTGAATGGCTTTCTTCCAGTTATTACGCCATACGACAATCTTAAACTACCTGTAATACTTGGGTTTGTTAATAATGCAGCAGGCAGTGGTTATAATACCAAGGGGCTTAGCTATGCTACTTTTGCTTATTTGGGAAAAATCAATGTAGCTTTTGACGCCATGAATGGTAGTAGTTTTCCACCATTTATTTTTACCACTGCTAAAGCTAACCAATCCTACCTTCCTGCTACAATTGAAGCTTTCAACACCACAACAGCTAGACCTATCGCTATTTATGAACGCAGCTCTCGCCAACATTTGGGTTTTATAAATGGCGGTATGTATGAATGCATGTATGCAAATGATGTAAATGCGCCATCTACTGATAGAACGCAAACACCACTCCATACTTACGATATTGACCTAAATAATAAGTGTATTATTCATCATATTGCCTCGAATACCGGAGCGTTAAACTGTCAATATCTTGCGTTTCCAGTTGAGGAGATAAAAATTGATTAAGATTTTTAGAGCTTTTCATGGGGGCTACACACCGGATCAAAACAAATTGACTGGTATGGGATATCTTTCTGTTAGAAATTTAAGACCTTTTATTAATGTTAAGACCGCAAATCAAGGTTTTGGGCAAATTAAAGGTACCACAAAGAAAGTTGGAGCAAATTACTCTCCAGTGCCAGTGTGTTGTTTTAAGCGCTCAACTCGTGAATTGCTGTGGGAAACAAAATCCAAGTCAGATGGCACATATCGGATTGGAAACATCGCAAAAGAGCTTGAGTGCTTTGTGGTGGCTTTTGACCCAAACAACCAATACAACGCAGTTATTCAGGATAAGGTAATCGCAAAATGAGTAAAACTTCAGTCAACGCTCGGCTTGCCATGATTCAAGCCTTTTCAGAGTTTATGGATAGCGGTAGCCAAAGTGCTACCGTTATTTTTTATGAGGGCGTGCAACCTGCCAGTCCTGCGGCTGCAGCAGATTCGAATAGTGCATTGGTGACACTCACATTTCCGGAGCCATGTATTAAAGAAACCACGCCCACCTATGTAGAGCTCCATCCAACAGACACAGCAACGGTCATCAAAACCGGCACTGCAACCTGGGCACGTATTTATAATGGTACGGGTGAAGTGACTGCAGATTTAACCGTGGGAACAGACATCACTCTGGCGAATACCAATCTGGTCTTGGGTGGAACCTTGTCTATTCAGTCGATAAAACTCAGACCTTAATTTAAAAAGGGTGCTCATGTGGATTTTAAAAATAAGCTCGGCACCGTTGATGCTCACAACCTAAACCTGAATTTTAAGTCCGAAAATACCGATAGCCACAACATCATTCTGAATTTTGAGCACCTGGCGGATGGTTCAACCAATCTCAATTTTGGTGATGATGTTTCAGGTGTAATTGATACAGTACTCGATGCTGAGTTTTCATTTGAAATCACCGCAGTTTATGCAGACAGTGGTGCCAATACTGCAGTCATAGACACGGTGCTGGACACTGAATTTAGCTTTGATGTGGTTGCTAAGTTTAGTGAAAATACTGATGTTATCGGTCAAATCGATACGGTTTTAGACACCAGCTTAAGTTTTGAAGTCGAAGCAGTATTTGTTGAAAACCTATGCACCATTGATGCGGTTTTAGATACCGCTTTTCAATTTCAAATTGATGCGGTATTCGATATTAATCACATCGTCGGAGTGTCTTATGCGTTTGATGCTAGTTATCACAAGGCAATCGCTGCTTTAAGTGTCACGGAAATACCGTGGGCCAAACCAACCTTAAGAGTCTCAAATGAGGCTCTTTTTTATGAGCAGGGCTTAGTAATTTCCAATCAAGCGGATCTGCGACATGAGCAGGCAGGAACATTAATCCAGGCGATTAGATCCTTGCATGAGCAGGCAATCGGCTTAAGTTCCGATGCGTATGTCATTTGGGAGGAGGGTGGTAAGCGCTTTATCCATCAACGCTATCTGCATGAAGAAACGATCAAGCTGCGCCACAACCGGAAAACGGTCTGGCAGGAAATGATCCGCAGGCGTAAGACTTTTACTTATTCACATGAAGTGGCTCAGGTCTTTGAGCACCGCTTTTCATTTGAGTGGGATAAAGGCCTTGAGATTATTACCAAGTCAGATTTGCCATGGGATAAAGCCAAAGTGATCCATTACCGCAAGCATCCGGTTCAACCTTGGCCAAAGCCCGAATTACCTAAATATGAGGGCACTGGTGATTTAAATTTCATCTGTCTATGTCATGACGTTGATTCACACAATGTTGTTTTAAATTTTGGTGCAGATGACTGCATTCCAGCACTGCCTAAACGGAACTGGTGGTATATCGTGAATACATTAATAGCCGAGCGATTAGATACCGGCGAGAAGATTAAAGTCATGGATGGCACCTATAGCACCAGCCGATCACAGTGGTGCTGGACCTATTCCATCACAGTTGCTCATACGGAAAAAGAAAAGCTTCAGCCAATAGATGGTCAGCCGGTGATCTTGAAGGTTACGATCAATAGTTTTGAGCATCATATTCTGCTCGAGGATCCGGAAGAAACCAGACGTTTTGCCAGCGTTTTATACACCTATCCGGGTCGAAGCGTTACCGCATTGAACTCGGATAAATACGGACCGACACGCTCATTCATTCAGGACAATGAACGTACCTCTGTGCAACTAGTACAAGCGGAACTGGATCGAGCAAATAGCGGTACCAGCCTGGACTGGAAACTTATCGATGAACTGGGTTGGATCGTTTCGACTGAAAGCCTGAGTTATGCAGAACTTTCACCGATTGATGCAATCAAACAGGTGGTTGATGCAGGCGGTGGCTTTATCTATAGCCAGAAAGCGGGCAACACGCTGACTATCTTACCCCGGTATCAGAACGGCTACTGGGATACGATGACAGTTGAGGATTACGACATTCTGTTATCTGAAAGCCTCGTGATGCAGCAGAACATCAAGCAGAACGATGAATACATTGCAGACTTTAATGCCATCACCATAGTGAATAGTCGCAGCGGTGAGAGCCTAAAAGTACAGCAACGTGGTACTTCGGGTGATGTGCCGCTTGAGTCAGTCACAGGGCCACTGTTTAACATGGTGTCAGGTGCTAGTTACGGCAAGAATGCATTAGTGAAAGCCAATATTCAGGAGTTGCACACCTTTTCTGATATCCCGGTCAGTCAGGAAATTGGTGAGATGCTACCTGGTAAAACCATTGCTTTTAATGGTCAGTGGTGGGGTGTGATCGATTCAGTTTCAGGTAGCTTCTCACATGAAAAGGTGAATGAAACCATTACAGTGGAGCGTATCAGCCGTGACTAATCCTTTATTTGAACTGCGTAAGCTGCTTAATCCGACCCATGCCGAGTACATCGGCACCATCACATCAGTGAAGCATCCAGAATACCGGGTACAGATCGATGGTGGATCTGGTCCAGTGCTTTGCACATCCGGTACAGCTTATAACTTAGGTGCCAGAGTATTTATCTCAAATCAGGTAATCCTAAGGCCGGCACCAACCGGGCAGCATTCAGAAATAGAAGTCTAAACTTAACCAAATGACAGCACCTTTTTAGGTGCTTTTTTATTACCTAAAATTTAGGGGGCGCAATGTCGAATGACTATTTGACTGATCCACCTGCAGCCACGTCCGGGCAGTTGCTTGCCATATCAGAAAGTATTAGCCAACTACGCCAAGAGATGCGGCAGGAGATGCGAAAACTGGAAGATGTGCCGCAAAAAATTGACCGTATGAGTATGCAGTTCGATCAACTTCAAGAGAAACAACAAAACCTTGATAGTAATGTGCAGAAAATCCAGAAAAACCTCGAGGATGATCTAGATAGAACAAAATCAAGCCTTCGAGATGAAATGAAGCAAATTCGAGTGGATGCCGAGGTCAAGCACAAAGAAGTCGATATGCAGATCCGGGTGCTGCATGAAAGTAAAACCAAAATAGATAGTGTGACCAATCTGGTCCGCTGGGGTGGGATTGCAATCATAGGTGTCTTTGCTGCCGCCTGGAACAATCAAACTGCCAAAACTGACACAGTGAATGCACAAGCAATGGCGAATAGTCAAAAAATCCAAGTCCTTGAAAAACAGTCTGATCAAACCCTTCGGACTTTGGAAGAAATCCGTAACAAACTTTATGAACGCAGTAATGTGAGAGGAAATAATGAAATTAATTAATGAAAGTGTATGGAAGTTTGACTCAGTAAAATATGGCGCCTATATGGCGCTTTTTTTATCCTGTGTACATTTGATTTTGCAGGAAGTATATAACGCCAATGTATTGCCGGAACCATATCAAACAATTGCATCTTTAGGTTTGATGTTCCTAGCTGTACTTATTGGCCGTAAAAAGGCTCAGCCAAATCTTAACCAGACTTTAGGCTTGGCCACCATTACAGCCGGCCATAGCAATACAGATCCAGGCGCAGTAAACGGCAAAATCAAAGAAGCAGATCTGGTCGTCAACTTCCGTAATGCAGTGACTCATTATTTGCGTGAGGCTGGATTACAGGTCAAGACCGATGGCACTGGCACTAAAAACGATCCACTGTCTGCTGCGGTAAAATTAATTAAAGGATCAAGTGTTGCGGTCGAATTTCATATGAATGCTGCAACCTCCAAACAAGCGAACGGAGTAGAAACCATTGCATTGCCAAAAGATAAGAAGTTAGCACAGGATCTATCTAAAGCTGTGGCAACTGCACTAGGTAGCCGCTTACGTGGTAACAATGGCTGGATTGATCAAAACCAATCAGCCCGAGGAAGTTTAGGTTATATCAATGCCGGTGGTCTGATTGTAGAACTTGGTTTTATCTCAAATGAAGATGAACTCGCCCGATTCAATGCTAGCTACTGGTTAGCAGCGAAAGCTGTGGCCAAAGTCCTAATTGAATATGAGAAAGGACTTAAATAATGACAGCATTAACAATTGAACAGGTATCAAAATCCACCTTAGAGGTAGCTGAATCAGGCGGCCCAATTTTAAGCCAGATCGCAAAGTATATGGATGCTGCTGAAAAGCTGAAAAACAGCACTTTATCTGGTGAAGAAAAACGGAACTGGGTAATTGGGTATGCGAAGAAGGAAATTGTAGAAGTATTAACGAATCTTGATTACTGGATCCCAATTATTCTTCGATTTATTAATGCGGCCAAGGCTGCATTTAACCTACTTAAAAAAGCTATTTTTTAGTTAAGAAAGCCCTCCAAGTGAGGGCTTAATTCATTGTCATGAATTCCATACATTACATAACAATCAACTTTTGTTCGACCTGTAAAATAAAATATACTTATTGAGCAGATTAGCCGGCTCAGAAGAAATTTTGGGTCGGTTTTTGCGTTTTTGATCCTGTGGATAAGTCGGAGAAAGCACCAAATAAACACCATATCAATTTAAGATACTGATTCTAAAGCGGAGTTAATAAACAATGATTTTAGTGACGGGTGGTTTAGGCTTTTTAGGCTCACATATTGCTTTAAGTCTGATGGCACAAGGACTAGAGGTCATTGTGGTCGATAATCTGGCCAATGCCAGTCTCCAGACCTTAGAACGCCTTGAATTTATTTCCGGCCGCTATGTGCCTTTTGTCAAAATTGATATCCGTAACACTCCAGCATTAAATAAAGTTTTTGAACAGAATTCGGTACAGGCTGTCATTCATACTGCCAGCTTTAAATCATTGGAAGAATCAGTTTTAAAACCACTTGAATATTATAATGATAATGTCAGTTGTATCATGAGCTTGATGCGTGCCATGCAGCGTACTGGAGTACGCAATCTGGTGTATTTGTCTTCATTGGCTGTATATGGCCATTCCGGAACGGATTTAAAAGAAGATCAGGCTTTCAATTACACTTATCCAAACCCTTATATTAAATCACAGCAGATGGTGGAAGAAATCATTCGGGATACTGCCAAGACGGATAATGAATGGCGTATTGCGATGTTACGTCTTTCTAATGTCGCGGGTGCTTTTGAAAATGGCATTTTAGGTGAATGGGTACCACCTCTACCAAAGAATATTGTGCCTCTGGCCATGCAGGTGGGTGCGAAGCAGCGTGAATATCTGGAATTGCGCCGTCAGGCCAAGACCGAAGACTATACGGTAGAACGCAGCTTTTTGCATGTGATGGATGTCTGTGATGCGGTATTCAAATCACTACATTGGCTTTCTCAACAGCAACAATGGACTTGCGAAGCCTTTAATATTGCTGGAGAGCTAATTTCAATGCAGACTTTGCTGGATCAGGTTGCAGAAGTCACCCAATCTGCTGTTCCTACAGTAGATGCTTTGCCATATCCACATGCCGAAATGGATCAACTGGGTGCTAATACGGATAAAGCCCAACAGTTGTTACATTGGCAGCCACGCTATACCTTAAGGAAAATGTTAGAGGATGAATGGTTGTTCTATCAGAATACGTTAAGAGAGCAGTGATTAAGAATCCTATAAGTTAATTATTGATAATAATTATCATTTGCAAAATTAATCAAACTCATTAAGATGAATAGAGTACAGCATTGAAGCTGCTGTCTAAATGAGTAAAACATGGAATAACAATTGAGGTTGAGCATGCAAACACGTATTGAACATGACACGATGGGAGAAGTCGCTGTACCGAGTGAAGCACTTTGGGGCGCACAAACTCAGCGTAGTCTACAGAACTTCAAGATTGGCAATGAGCATTTGCCACGCGCCATGATTCGTGCCATGGGCTTGGTCAAGAAAGCAGCTGCGATCACCAATGCCGAGTTAAACCAGATTCCTCATGAGTTATCGACCTATATCATCGGTGCTGCGGATGAAGTGATCAGCGGTCAATGGGATAGCCAGTTCCCCTTAGTCGTATGGCAAACCGGTTCGGGCACGCAAAGTAACATGAACTGTAATGAAGTGATTGCCAATATTGCTAACCAGAAACTGGGCAATCCTTTAGGTGCACAAAAGCCTGTGCATCCAAATGACCATGTCAATCGTGCTCAATCGACCAATGACTCTTTTCCGACCGCGATTCATGTGGCAGCTAGCTTACAGATCAATGAACTGTTAATACCGGCAGTAACACGTTTACGTGATACCTTGCATACTAAATCTCAGGAATTTGCTGAGATTGTAAAAATCGGTCGTACCCATCTTCAGGATGCCACACCTTTAACTTTAGGTCAGGAATTCAGTGGATATGTCTCTCAACTGGATCATGCTTTAATTCGACTGTATCAGGCTTTGCAAGGGTTATATGAACTGCCATTAGGCGGAACCGCCGTCGGTACAGGCTTGAATGCCCATCCAGATTACGCCATTAAAGCCGCGGATACTCTAGCGGAATTAACAGGTTTACCTTTTGTCACCGCTCCTAATAAATTTGAAGCTTTGGCCGGCCGTGATGCAGCAGTATTTGCTTCAGGTGCTTTAAAGACTTTAGCGGTTAGCCTGAATAAAATCGCCAACGATATTCGCTGGTTGGCAAGTGGACCACGTTGTGGTTTTGGTGAATTACGTATTCCTGAAAATGAACCGGGTTCAAGTATCATGCCGGGTAAGGTGAATCCGACTCAAAGTGAAGCCATGACCATGGTCGTTGCCCAAGTCTTAGGGAATGACACGACAATTAATGTGGCCGGTGCATCAGGGAATTTTGAGCTGAATGTCTTTATGCCAGTGATTGCTTATAACTTGTTGCAATCCATCCAACTGCTTGGCGATGCATGTAACAGCTTTAACGATAACTGTGCAGTCGGAATCGAGCCTAACCGTGACAAGATTGAGCACTTCCTGCATGATTCATTAATGCTGGTCACTGCATTGAATCCAGTCATTGGTTATGAGAATGCAGCTAAAGTGGCCAAGACTGCCTATAAAGAAGGTAAAACCTTAAAACAGGTCGCAGTAGAACTCGGATTGGTAACTGCAGAACAGTTCGATCAGGTGGTTCGCCCTGAAAATATGGTGGCTCCAAACGTAAAATAAGTCTTCTAATTATGGTTAAATAATAAAGCCCTCTAAATGAGGGCTTTATAATATCTAAGGATTATTCATACAAATTTTAATAAAATCAATTGCACATGTTTTTTCTGGAAAATTCTCATTCAATTAAGCTTGCTTATTAAATGCTATGAACCATCTATCGTTCAGGTTTTGACAGATATGCAATGAAGGATTACTAATAGAAATTCCCTGATAACTAGAAAAATGAGGTAAGGGTGATGACTGACTTTGATGATGATTTTGATTTGGACGAATCCTATCCAGATGAGGATTTATATCCAGATTATACAAAAAAGAAGTGTAGCAGCTGTAGCGGTACCGGCTATAACGTTGTGGAAGCTAAACAGTGTATCGAATGTATGGGAACCGGCAAAACTGGTGAGATAGATTAACTCAAAATTATGTCTTGTCCTGAAATAGATTGACAGTATTCCACTTCAAACCGAGTTAAGCAATTAGCTCGGTTTTAGTTTGCTCATACGTCTGATTCGGGGTGTTCATATTTAAACTTAAATGTGGTCTATAGCAA